>JAIOJO010000322.1 GCA_019911985.1 Sulfuricellaceae bacterium
CCGTTAATTCGAATTCGATATAGTTAAGAATGTCGCGGTAGTGGCTGATACGGTTTGCCTCGTCCAGTACGACAAAGCTGTCCAAAGCATAGCCATGGCGCGTGGTATGAATTTTAGCTTCCACGATGGTGAATTGGGTGCGTTCAAAAAAGCTGCAAATTTGCGCGAATAAATGTTTATAGCCAGGGGTATAAACGAGTACTTGAACGCCTTCTTCGCCGGGGACTAGGCGGGCCTTCACGATGGGCACGGCGCTGGCAACCTGGTCATGCAAGAGCCGTCCGTGCCAGGCGATTTCCTGCCCTTCGTGGCGTAAGAAATAGCTGTCGTCCAACTGATTCCATAAGGCATTTTCAGCCCCTTGGGCCAAGGCCTCGCGCCGCATGATGGTTTGAGCTTCGCGTTGGCGATTCTCTAAATGTGCCGATGCCGGTAACACGGTGGTTTCGCGTAGATAGAGCCGGGTGGCGTAAAACAGGTTCTCCAGCAGCTTGCCCTTCCATGAGTTCCACACTTGGGGGCTGGTGCCGCGAATGTCCGCCACCGTGAGTAGGTACAGCCCCACCAGGTGTCTGTCGTCCGGTATGCGGGCGGCAAAGGCGGCGATGACGTCGGGGTCGCTCAAATCCTGTTTCTGGGCCGTGGCCGACATCACCAAGTGACTTTCCACCAGCCAGCAAATTAAGTCCGTATCGTCGGGGCGTATGCCGTGCTCGCGGCAAAAGCGTCGCGCATCCTTGGTTCCCAAAGCCGAGTGGTCGCCGCCGCGCCCCTTCGCAATATCGTGAAACAAAGCCGTGATCGTTAGGATGCCCTGCCGCTCGAAGTCATTGATGAGCCGGCTGCATAGCGGGAATTCGTGCGCAAACTCGGGGACGGTAAAGCGCCGCAGATTGCGCACAACAAATAAGATATGTTCGTCTACCGTATACACATGAAACAGATCGTGCTGCATTTGTCCGACGATGCGCCCGAATGCGGGTAGATACCGGCCGAGAAGGCCGTATCGGTTCATACGGCGCAAGGTGTGGGTAATGCGCTGCGGTTGAAACAAAATACTCAAAAAAAGCGCGCGATTTTCTGGCTTACGGCGAAATTCGGCGTTGATTAAAGATTTAGCCCGCGACAGCATCCTCAGTGTTTTGGGTGCAAGACCTTCCAACTCGGGGTGTTGCTCCAGAAGCAAAAAGGTTTCAAGGATGGCGCCAGGCTCATGGTCATAGAGGTTTTCGTCGACGCATTCCAATAAGCCGTGGCGTGCTAGAAAGCGGGCGTTGATGGTCTGGGGAAGGGCGTCGGTAGCGGGGAAGAGCTTTTCCCGGAAATTCAACAGGATTAATTCGTTAAACGAATCAACCGCCTTGGCCGTGCGGTAATAGCGCTGCATGAGCTGCTCGCTGGCGAGGCGCACCCCTTTGCTGCTCAAGCCCATGTCTTGGGCTAATTGGGTCTGCACATCGAAGAGCAGCCTATCTTCGCGGCGTTTTGCCAAGTAGTGCAGGCGGATGCGAAAATTCTGCAAGCAAAGCTCATGGCGTCTAATTTGTTTGGCTTCGCTTGGGCTTATAAACCGTTTTTCCGTCAATTCCCGCCAGGTTTCGCCTATACCCATTGCGCGGCTGATCCACAGAATATTTTGCAAATCGCGCAATCCGCCGGGGCTTTCTTTCAGATTAGGTTCTAGTTTATAGGCTGTGCCGTGGTAGCGTAGGTGGCGCTGCTGTTGCTCGGCTAGCTTAGCTTCGTAGAAGAGTACTGGTTCTACGCTGCGCTTAAAATGCAGCAGAAACTCATCGTGCAATTCAATGTTGCCGCAAAGGTAGCGCGCTTCCAATAGATTGGTGCGAACGGTTACGTCTTTTTCGCCTTCGGCTAGGCATTCAGCCACACTGCGCACGCTATGCCCGACTTCCAGCCCGATGTCCCAGAAAACGCCGATTAATCGCTCCAGCTTTTGCATTGTGGCTGGGTCGTGGGTTTCCGGTGCCAGAATTAGAATGTCAACATCGGAATAGGGATACAATTCCTGCCGCCCGAAACCGCCGACGGCCAGTAGAGACAAGACTTCGGGTAACCCAAGAGCATCCCAGATCGAGCACAGGAGTCCGTCGACCAGATCGCTGTGGCGGCGCAGCAGGGCCGCCGCATTGCCGGCCGAAAAGTAGCGTTCGCGGAGTATGGCCCTTCCTTCCGTCAGTCGATCCCTCCAGGCCGCTATGGATGGGTCGAGAGGGGATGGAGCGCGGCTGGCCATCATTCGCCTAGGAGATGAATGGTGGTTTAGGCGGTGTTCCGGCCGATACGGTGAGCACCTCGTAGCCGGTATCGCTTACTAGAATGGTATGCTCCCACTGGGCCGATAGGCTGTGGTCTTTAGTGACGATAGACCAGCCATCGGCCAGCTGCCGAATGTCCCTCTTGCCGGCATTGATCATCGGTTCTATGGTAAAGACCATTCCCGGCTCCAGTTTCGGGCCTGTTCCCGGTTTACCATAGTGCAATACCTGCGGATCTTCGTGGAAGGTCTTGCCGATGCCGTGACCGCAGAATTCGCGCACTACGCTAAAGCCGTTTTTTTCCGCGTGGGTTTGGATCGCATGGCCGATATCGCCCAAATGCCTACCTGGCTTGATCGCGTCGATGCCGTGCCACATACACTCATAGGTAATTTCGCACAGGCGCTTGGCTTGAATCGACGGTTCGCCGACATAAAACATGCGGCTGCTGTCTCCATGGTAGCCATCCTTGATGAGGGTAACGTCCAAATTGACAATATCCCCCTGTTTCAGCTTTTTCTCGCTCGGCACGCCATGGCATACTTGATGGTTGACCGAAGTGCATATCGACTTAGGGTAAGGCTTGTGGCCGTTCGGCGCATAGTTCAAGGGTGCCGAAATGGCATGTAGAACATTCGTGGTGTAATCTTGGCACAAAGCGTCCAGTTCGTTTGTGGTGACGCCGGCCTTAACGAAAGGCTTGATATAATCCAGCAGTTCGGACGTCAGGCGTCCGGCTATACGCATTTTCTCAATTTCTTCGCGGTTTTTAATAATGATAGACATCGGGATGGGCCGGGTAAGCAAAGCATCAAAGGATAAAGCTTTGCTTGGGAGTAATCAATCCGATGCACGATGAAGCGGGCTATAGCACGAATAATTCCTCGGTAATTCCAGCATGATCGAGCTTTAACCGGATGTTTTCGCGGCACCGATTGAACGCTTTTATTAAGAGTTAAAAAACCACGTCCTATGGACGTGGTCATCGCCTGACTGGCTTTGCCTGTCATAGAACCTGCCCATACGGGTACCTTTCGGAGTGTTGTCCCCACAACACTTTATGAAAGGAAAGAGTATGAGCAGGTTTGAAAGAGCATCGCATGTAATCTGGCATTGTCAATATCATATTGTATGGGTGCCGAAGTACCGATTTCGGATACTCCAAGGTCCGGTAGGGCGCGAGGTGTATAAATGCATCATGATATTTTGCCAGCAGTTAGGGTGTGAAGTCGTGGAATTGAATGTGCAGGCGGATCATGTGCACCTGTTGGTAAAAGTACCGCCTAGGAAATCGGTATCAGATTTGATGGGTACCTTGAAGGGGCGGACGGCGATCAGGCTGTTCAGTGTATTTCCGTTTCTGAAGAAGCGCCCCTACTGGGGCAATCATTTCTGGGCGAAAGGGTACTGTGTAGATACGGTAGGACTGAACAGCGAGATGATCCAGAAATACGTCAAGTTCCAAGAAAATGAAGAGCAGCATCAGGAGCAGCTACAACTGGAGCCTAACAGAGCACCTTCTCGGAAGGGGCGATAGGTGTGCCCCCCTCTGGGGGGCATGGAGCAAAACCACGTTCTACGAACGTGGTTCATTTACTTTGAATGAACATATGAACAAAAATTTTACTCTTTTAGTTTTTGATTGGGATGGAACGCTGATGGACTCGGCATCCGTTATCGTGTTGTCGATTCAGGCGGCTTGCCGTGATTTACACTTGCCCGTTCCCAGCGATGCCGCCGCCAGCCATGTGATCGGGCTGGGCTTGCCGGAGGCGATTGCGGCCTTGCTGCCCGATTTGGCGCCTAGCGAGTATGCCCGTTTTACCGAGAGCTACCGGCATCACTTCCTTGGCGAAAATCGCGAAATCCCACTATTCGACGGCGTTGCCGATGCCATTAAAAGTCTACGCGAGGCGGGTTATTTACTCGCGGTCGCGACAGGAAAAGGGCGGCGCGGATTGGATCATGCCCTGCAATACAGCGGATTGGGCGAGTTTTTTCACGCAAGCCGTTGTGCTGACGAGTGCTTTTCCAAACCGCACCCGCAAATGCTGTTGGAGCTTATGGAAGAACTCGGTGTGCCGGCGAAGCAAACTCTGATGATTGGGGATACCTCGCACGATCTGCAAATGGCGAATAATGCCGGAGTGGCGGCCTTGGCTGCCGGATATGGCGCTCACCCAGTTGAAAACCTAGCGGTACATTCGCCTTTGGCGTGCTTTGATAATTTTTCCGATTTGCACTGCTGGCTAGTGGGTAATGCCTGATTGCATGATCGTTTTTTCTACGCTTTCCGAAGTCCAATGGTTTTGGCTCCCCGTAATTTCTGAAAAAGGGAATTATTATGGTGTGCTGGCAACGATTTATGCTTGGCGGTGCCGAATTTGCATTCTCGGGCTATACTTGAGCAACTATTTTTTTTAGGAAACTTTAGGCATGTCTGATAATAATTGGGAACGTCAAACGCTGGAGAAGTTGGCGTTTTCGGCTTTGCAAGAGCAAAAGCGGGCGCGTCACTGGACGATCTTTTTTCGTTTGCTGACATTTATATTTTTATTCCTGGCCCTTTTTATAGCCATGGGCTGGATTGGCCACGGCGAAACGGCCATTCCCGGCAGGCACACCGCATTGGTCGATCTGCGCGGTGTGATTTCCGCCGATAGCGAAGCCAGCGCCGATAACATTATCAGCGGCCTGCAGGCGGCTTTTAAGGACAAAAATACTCAGGGTGTAATCCTGCGTATCAATAGCCCTGGCGGAAGTCCGGTGCAAGCGGGTTATATCAATGACGAGATCCGGCGGCTACGTGCCAAGTACCCAAAAATTCCCTTGTACACGGTCGTGGAGGATATTTGCGCCTCCGGGGGTTACTACGTGGCTGTCGCCACGGATAGGATTTTCGTCGATAAGGCAAGCATCGTCGGGTCTGTCGGCGTGCTGATGGACGGTTTCGGTTTTACCGGCGGAATGGAAAAACTCGGCATCGAACGGCGTTTGCTGACAGCGGGCGTGAATAAGGGCTTTCTCGATCCATTTTCACCGGTCAACGCCAGCCAAAAACAATATGCACAAAATATGTTGGATGAAATCCATGGGCAATTCATTCAGGCAGTGCGGCAGGGCCGCGGCAAGCGTTTGAAAGAAACGCCGGATATGTTCAGCGGCTTAGTCTGGACCGGTGAGCAAAGCATTAAACTGGGGCTGGCCGATGCCTATGGCAGCACAGATTCCGTCGCGCGGGATGTTATCAAGGCCGAGGATATTGTCGACTTCACTCCGCGTGAAGGCTTGGCCGAACGCTTTGCCAAGCAGTTGGGCGCTTCGGCTATGCAGGCGCTGAATCCCATGACTAAATCCTCCTTCACTCTACGCTGATTGATGCCGTACCAGCCGATTCCCTGCGCCCAGCATGAGCGGCTGGAGTTTAGCGTGTTGCGCCGAATTCCCTTGCGGATTGAATATCATGACCATGGCGCGGTGATCCGCGAGTGCGCCTTGCCTGTCGACGTGGCAACCCGCGAGGGTTCGGAGTGGCTAACATTGCGTCGCGAAAGTGGGGAGCTAAAGGAAATCCGCCTTGATCGGATCGTGGATTTTCATGAGCAGCAGGGCGGATGCCGTTAAGAGCCTGGATGTCTTAAGACGGGCTATGCAACAGAAAAATAGCCGGTCTTTTGTGTAGTTCCGGCGCAGCCGTTTTTTGCCAGTCTGCGATGGTGCGTGTATGTATGTATTCGGTTGGCAGGGTAATATCCACGGCAACAGTCAAGAGCGTGACTTTCTGGCAAGAGTCCAGTATGTCGGCTAGCATCTGCCGATTGCGGTAGGGCGTCTCGATGAATATTTGGGTTTGCCCGCGATTGCGCGAGTCTCTCTCGATTTCCCCCAGTTTTTTAATGCGTTGTTCCTTTTCTGCCGGTAAATAGCCATGGAAGACAAAGCCTTGGCCATTTAGGCCGGAGGCCATCAAGGCCAGCAGGATCGAAGACGGGCCGACCAAGGGTACGACCCGAATATTGCGGTTATGAGCCAAGCGCACTAGATCGGCTCCAGGATCGGCCACGCCGGGGCAACCGGCCTCCGACATCAATCCTACGTCACGACTCGCAAGCATGGGTTGTAGCAGCGCGTCGAGTTCCGTGGCCGGGGTATGTTCGTTCAGGGTGAGTAAGGTGATTTCCTGCAAGGGACGGGTAATGCCGTAAAGCTTGAGAATATGGCGGGCTGTTTTGGGATGCTCGACCACGAAGGTGTCGAGACGGCAGGCCAGTTGCCTGACCGGTTCGGGGACGACCCAAGAGGGGTCGATCCCACCCAGCGGAACTGGGATCAGATAGAGCGTGCCGGGAGGTGGGTTTGTATCCGCAGTCATAAAAGTCTAGATGACCGCTACGCCCTCGTTTTGCAGCATATCGATTAGAGCGATAAGGGGCAGACCGATCAGGGAATTGGGGTCGTCTCCGCTCATCTTTTCAATCAAGGCAATGCCTAATCCCTCCGACTTGGCGCTACCTGCGCAATTGTAGGGCTGTTCCTTGCGCAGGTAATTCTCGATCTGATCGTCGCTCAAGCGACGGAAGGCGACCTCGAACGGTACTATACGGCTTTGTACATTGCCGCTGGCTGAATTATAGAGACATACAGCGGTGTGGAAGACAACACTGCGGCCGCGCATCATGGAAAGCTGTTTGACGGCGTTAGCATGGGTCAGCGGTTTGCCGAGTTGGATGTTGTCTAAGCTTGCCACCTGATCCGAGCCGATAATCAAGGCCGCCGGGTTTAGGCAGCCGACGGCCTGGGCTTTGGCTATGGATAGACGGTGGGCGGTTTCCTGCGGCAGTTCGCCAGGCAAGGGGGATTCATCTACATCCGGCGAGGCCACGCTAAACGGAATTTTTAGGCGCGCCAGCAGCTCGCGTCGATAGGGCGAGGTAGAACCCAGTATCAGCGGCAACATACTCGGCTATTCGGGCTGAATTTCGATTAGTGCTTCGTCGGGTGTAACGCTATCGCCCTTTTCGACAAAGATGCCGATGACCGTGCCGGAAACCGGCGCTTGCACCTCGTTTTCCATTTTCATCGCCTCGATCACGAGTACCGGGTCGCCCGCATTGACCTTGGCACCGGCGGCGACTAAGACGTCAACAATGGTACCTGGCATGGCGGTCTTGACGTGACCTTGATGAGTGGGGCGTGGCCGTCCACCGGACTTGGCGCGAGACTCAACGGCTTTGGTTCTGGCGCTTCCGCCATTGCCGCCGTCGATCTCAACTTCGCTCAAGACTTCAACCACCACCTCTTCAGATACGCCATCAACGGAAACGAAGTAGGGGCGTTGGTCTTCCGTGTGATGACCGGTTCCGGTCAGCTTGATGTGGTATGTTTCGCCGTGCAGCGTAATGCTGAACTCGTTTGGTGCAAAGCGAGGCCCGCAGGCTGATTTGGCTGCCGAAGGAGGTTGTAGCGGCTCGGCTTTCAGCGTGCCTGCCGCTCGTTCTTGCAAAAAGGTGCGACCGAGTTCGGGGAACATGGCATAGGTCAGTACGTCTTCCTCGGTTTTCGCCAGATTGTCGATTTCTCCGCGCAACTTGTCCAATTCGTCTTCAAGCATATCGGCCGGGCGGCAAGTGATGACATCGGCGTTGCCGATAGCGATACTCTTTACTTCGGAGTTGATCGGGCCGGGAGCCTTGCCGTAGCGGCCTTGTAAATAATGTTTCACCTCGGTGGTGACACTCTTGTAGCGTCCACCCGTCAGGACGTTGAGCACGGCTTGGGTGCCGACGATTTGGGAAGTCGGCGTCACCAGCGGCGGGAAGCCCAGGTCTTCCCGCACCCGCGGAATTTCCGACAGCACTTCATCCATCCGGTCAAGGGCGCCTTGCTCCTTGAGCTGGTTGGACAAGTTGGAAATCATGCCGCCCGGTACTTGGTTAACCAGGACACGGGTATCCACACCGGTAAAGGCACTTTCGAACTGCCAGTATTTTTTTCGAATTTCGCGGAAATACGCCGTAATGCCCTGTAGTAGCGGCAGATTCAAGCCTGTGTCATAGGGCGTGCCCTGTAAGGCCGCGACTATGCTTTCGGTACTAGGGTGCGAGGCACCTTCGCCAAAGGAGGAAATACAGGTGTCGAGTATGCTGGCTCCGCTTTCAACCGCGCGCAGAAAGCTCATCGCCGCTAGGCCGGACGTATCATGGCTGTGCATATGGATGGGAATCGAGACAGCGGCTTTTAGCGCGAC
>JAIOJO010000323.1 GCA_019911985.1 Sulfuricellaceae bacterium
ATATCGGCAGCTTGCTGAGTGCTGTCGATACCGCTTGCTACAGGGACAAGGATAAGGGGCGAAATCGGATCCAGATATTTCACCACGATGATGTGGAGTTGGCACAAATGCACCTGGAAATGGAATGGGTGTCACGTATCAGCAAAGCGTTTGAGGAGGAGAGGCTGCGCTTGTTTTACCAGACCATTGCGCCGGTAGCACAGCGTGAAACGGAACAGGGAGAGCATTATGAAATTCTTTTACGTATGGTGGGGGAAGACGGAGAGTTGATTCCCCCAGGCGCTTTTTTGCCCGCCGCCGAGCGCTACAATCTGATGCCGAGCATCGATCGTTGGGTGATCCGCACCTTATTCGCGTCATATCACCAGATCGCAGCGAATGCCACTTGTTCTTGTTTGGATACGATTTCCATCAATTTATCCGGGGCTTCGATAGGCGACGAGTTTTTCTTGGATTTTATACGCGAGCAGTTTACGCTTTACGACGTTCCGCCTTGCGTCATTTGCTTTGAAATTACCGAGACTGTGGCTATCAGCAATCTGCAACTGGCATCCGCCTTTATTAACGAACTGAAACGCTTGGGATGCCGTTTTGCCTTGGATGACTTCGGCAGCGGAATGTCATCTTTTGCTTATCTTAAACATCTCGACATCGACTATTTGAAAATCGACGGCGCTTTTGTTCGAGACATGGTCAATGACAGCGTGGATTACGCCATGGTCGAGGCGATTAATCAGGTCGGCCATGTTATGGGCATCGAGACCGTTGCCGAATTTGTCGAAAATGACGCCATTTTTGCCAAGTTGGTCGAGCTGGGGGTGGATTTTGCCCAGGGTTACGGCATCCATAAAACCGAGCCTTTGCGGATGATACGAGTCGAGAAAGTCCAGTGAGCCAGCCGGCCCCTAGGGTTCTCGCAGCCGATATCGGCGGCACCAAAACGCTACTATTGTTGGCCGAGCCGGTCAATGATGGCTTTCGCTGTATTCGTGAAAAGCGCTATGAGAATCGCGCATTTGGCGATTTAAACGAGCTGTTGCAAGTTTTTCTGGACGACTCCGGTTTCCCAACGCTTGCCGGCGCATGCTTTGCGGTGGCTGGAGAGGTATCTGGAAATCAAGCGCGACTTACTAACTTGTCATGGGATATCCAAGGGGACGCCCTTACCCGGTCACTGGGCGTGCCGGTAAGCTTGATTAACGATTTCGAAGCGGTCGGATATGGAATAGCGTCCTTGGCTCCTGCCGATCTTGAGATATTGCAAGCAGGCGAGCCAGAAGTTAATGGGGTGCGTGCCGTCTTGGGAGCGGGAACCGGCTTGGGAACGGGGTTTTTATCGTGGCAAGACGACGCGTATCGTGTTTTTCCCTCGGAAGGCAGCCATGCCGATTTTGCTCCAGCTAACGAGCAACAAGTTGGATTGCTGCGTTTTCTATGGAAAAAATATGCCCATGTTTCGTGGGAGAGAGTAGTCTCCGGTCCCGGCCTCGTGAATATTTTCGAATACCTACTACAGGAAGGCGTAGATGGGCGCAGCCCCGATCTCATGCGAGCCATGCAGCAAGATGACCCTCCTGCCGCCATAGCCGCCGCCGCTCTGGCCAAAAGCGACGCGCTTGCCGTCGAGGCCTTGGATATTTTCGTGGCCGTCTATGGCGCAGAAGCGGGAAATTTGGCTTTAAAATTGTTGCCGCGCGGTGGCTTATATCTCGCCGGAGGCATCACGCCCAAAATTCTCCCCCGGCTTAAGGATGGCGGATTTATGCAAGCCTTTAGGGATAAGGGGCGGTTTTCAGGAATGCTCGAAAAAATGCCGGTTTACGCAATCTTAAACCCCCGCGTGGGCTTGCTGGGCGCCCTTACGGTGGGCCTCAGCCTAATAAAATAGACCGTCGGGTTGGATGCAAGGCATCCTGCGATATGGAGAACGTGGTTTAACCGCCGGTTTTAGCCATGATGCGCACCATTTTATGGGGCTGTGAGCTGAAGTCGTGCCGTTCCGGTTTACGGTTGATGGCGGCGTAGACGGCATCAACCAGATCGGAATCGCTGGCGCCGCTCCGCAGCAGTGGACGGAACTCGAATTTATCGTCTTGCCCTAGGCACAAATACAAGCTTCCTTCCACCGACAGGCGAACCCGGTTGCAGGTGTCGCAGAAGTGCTGAGAGATCGGGGTAATAAACCCGACACTGAAGCGCCCGTCAACGCTTTTCAGATAGCGAGCAGGGCCGCCGCCTGGCAATACGCCATCTACCAAATCGAAGCGCTCGCGCAAGCGCTGCTTAATCGGTTGCAGGTCGAGGAAGCCGGCGTTGCGCCCCGTTACTCCCATCGGCATGGTTTCGATTAGGCGTAGAATGAAACCGTGCTCCATGCAAAAGGCCACCATATCGTCGATTTCATCGTCGTTGATGCCTTGCATGGCAACCATATTGATTTTAATCGGATTGAAGCCCGCCCGTTTCGCTGCCATCAAACCGCCTATGATCGAGTCCAGGCAATCCTTCCGGGTAATTTCCCTCAACCGATCGGAGCGAAGAGAGTCCAGGCTGACGTTCAGGCGATCGATACCGGAGCGTTTGAGTTCATCCGCGCATTTAGCCAGTTGTGTGGCATTTGTGCTGAGCGACAAGTCGTCTATTCCAGGCAATTGTTTTAGACGTGCAGCAAGATCGGGTAGGCCTCGGCGCGTTAGCGGTTCACCGCCAGTCAAGCGTATGCGAGTCACGCCCAGGCGGCCGAATACGCCAACAAGCCGAACCAGCTCGTCGTGGCTTAACCAATTTTCCGGTTCTTCAAAGCCCTTGAAGCTTTCGGGGATACAGTAAGTGCAGCGAAGATCGCAGCGGTCTGTAACAGAGACGCGCAGATATTCAATTTTTCTGCCGAAGCGATCTGCTATGGCCTTGCTGGGAGCGAGCATGTTTCCATCTCACAAATAGGTAATTGGCTTAATTTTACTGGGTTACCGGTGACGCGCAATATTCCATAGGGCGTAGACAGGAGATAGCGGCGACTAGTTCGGGTGGCTTAGGTATATAGATTCATATATATATACAGTACTTTGGGGGTTTTATATGATTTTTCCCCCTTTGTTAAATTGAAATGTTGCCGCATACTGCCAAGTTGAGGCTAAAAAATAAACGTGGAATCATTTGCTTATGATTTTTCTAAGTTAACCTGCGTATCAGCTCTGGATGATGGATTTCAAAAAGGCATTTGCAGCATCAATGCGTCGGCTTATTAATGAGCTCCCACTCGACGAGTTGGAATGGCTCGTCTTCCCGCAGAAGCACATGATGCTGTTAGCAACGCGGCGCGCGGCGATGATTATCTCCCGTGTGCGTTTGGTGGCGGCTTTATTCGCAATCTTGACGCCACTTTGGATCGTCGTGGATTGGTGGGTTTTTCCCCGGCCTCTATGGGGCTGGCTGGCAACGGGCCGGGTCGCTTCCAGCGTGATGCTGGCCTCGTTGGCGTTTCTGTACAAAAGTTCGACCAGCATGAGCCGGGCCTACTTGGCGCTGGTGATCTTATTTTCCATTCCCACTGCTTTCTTTATTTTTGCCCATAGCCACTTGTACCCGTTTCATCTCGACGGCATGGCTGCCGTCGTGCAGACCGGTTACACCTTTTTGCCCTTCGTGCTGGTCGCCGGTTTGAGTGTTTTCCCCCTGACGGTCGTGGAGGGATTGGTTTTTTCATTTCCGGCATTGCTGGCAATAGCGTTGCCGGTATTGATCAATCCTAAGGTCGGCCAACTGGGGGCTTTTCTCGGGACATTCTGGCTGTTGCTGGTGATTGCGGTAGTGTCCACCTTGGCGGGAATGAGTCAACTGGGATTCATGATTAACCTGGTGCGCCAGGCTATCCGGGATCCCTTGACGGGGAGTTTTTCGCGACTGAGCGGAGAGGAGTTGCTGGAAATCCAGTTCATCATTTCCGTACGCAGCCATTCGCCCCTGTCGGTGGCATTTATTGATCTGGACGATTTTAAGGCGGTAAACGACTTGTTCGGCCATGAAGCGGGGGATCGGGTGTTGATTGCAACCGCCGAACAAATTCGTCGCAAGCTACGCACCGGCGACATGCTGGCTCGCTGGGGCGGTGAGGAGTTCGTGCTGATTATGCCGAATACCTACGCGGGAAATGCGGTCGCCGTGCTCGAACGTTTAAGGGCGTCGGGTTTGGGATTTCGTCCCGATGGTCGCGCGATTACCGCCAGCATTGGTTTGGCGGAGCGGATAGAAGATAACATTGGCGAGTGGCGCGTGCTTGTGGACGCCGCCGATCAACGCATGTATGCCGCCAAGCAAAGCGGCAAAGACCGTATCATGGCGGGGCCTCACGACCTAGTGGCGTCGTCCTTTACCGGTGGCGATGTGCCAGCGCCCACGCCACATGCTCGCGAACCAGCGCCGAGGGATGATCCTGGCGCCGTTGGAGCGCCCTAAGCGATTCCGCCGTGGGGGGAGCGTTGCCCAGGCCGACTGCCAAGTTGCGCAGCCACTGCTCGTATCCGATACGATAAATGGCGCTTCCCGCCATCTTGTGGAGAAATTCCGCTTCGCTCCAGGCAAACAATTCCGTCAAATTGGCTCTGTCTAGTCCGTGCCGCACAGCAAAATCCGCTTCGTCGGATACCTGGGCAAATTTGTTCCATGGACAAACTAACTGGCAATCGTCGCAGCCGTAGACGCGGTTGCCGATAAGGGGCCGCAGGGGCGCTGGAAGCGAGCCTTTTAGTTCTATGGTGAGATAGGAGATGCAGCGCCGCGCATCGACTTGGTAGGGCGCGACGATGGCCTGCGTCGGGCAAATGTCGAGGCACCGGCGGCAATCGCCGCAGTGCGCTGTTTGCGGTGCATCGGCAGGCAAGGGCAAATCGGTATAAATTTCCCCGAGAAAAAATAGCGAGCCGGCCTCCCTCGATAGCAACAGGGTATGCTTGCCGCGCCAGCCGATTCCAGCCTGGGCCGCAATCGCGGTTTCCATGACTGGGGCGCTGTCGGTGAATACGCGGTAGTGGTAGGGGCCGATGGCTAATTGAATGCGCTCGGCCAATTGTTTTAAACGCTGGCGCATTAGCTTATGGTAGTCGCGCCCCAGGGCATAACGGGAAATATAAGCGCGATCCGGGTTGTTTAAAATCGAAGCTGCATCGGCTAGATCCGGCAAGACGTAATTCATGCGTGCAGAGAGGATGGACAGGGTTCCCGGCACGAGTTTGTCTGGGTGGCTGCGTTTGCTGCCGTGTTTTGCCATATAATCCATGTCGCCGTGGTAGTCCTGTTCCAGCCATATCTGGAGGCGTTCTTCGGTATGTCCTAGGTCAATGCCGCCGATGCCGATGGCCTGGAACCCCAATTTTTGTCCCCACGACTTGATTTCTTCGGCTAAAGCGGCGGGAGCGAGAGAGTCAGCTTCGGATCTCAGAGTATGCATAGGCGTAATCATATCCAATTCACCCGCTATTTGCGCGACGAGGCAGCAACCAATGCCTTGGGCGCGGAGTTGGCTGCGCGGTTGGAGCCGGGCTTGATCATTTATCTCTGCGGCGACCTGGGCGCGGGTAAAACGGCGTTGACGCGGGCAATACTACGGGCCTTGGGTTTTGTTGGCAAAGTAAAAAGTCCAACCTATACTTTGGTTGAACCTTACGAGGTTTCTAGGTTAAACTTATATCACTTTGATTTTTATCGTTTCAACGATCCGCACGAATGGTTGGATGCGGGCTTTCGCGATTACTTTAATGCGGAATCCATCTGCCTGGTGGAGTGGCCGGAAAAAGCGGATGGTTTACTCCCGCCGGCTGATGTCAGGATCTTGCTGGAAATTCAAGATGTTGGCCGTATGGCCGATATTACGGCAGAGACTAAAAAGGGTGAGCAATGTTTGCAACGCATGGCGCAATAGGATGGATGTCTAGCCTGATTCCAGGGCCGTTGCGCCGTAGCGTGCCGGTTTGGACTCGGCTGGCGGCGCTATTGTTTGCCTTGTTACTTTCCCCCGCAGCCCTGGCGGACGTCAAGGTCAGTTCAATTCGAGTTTGGCCTGCGCAGGAATATACACGGCTGACGTTGGAATCCGATTCGCCGCTGAAATACAATTTTTTCACTATCTCCAATCCAGAGCGTTTTGTTCTTGATTTGGAAAATGTCGAGCTCAATCAGGTGTTAAAGGATTTTGCGGCTAAAATTTCAGCTTCGGATCCCTATATTCAGCAAGTGCGCGTCGGACGCTTCAAGCCGGATGTGGTGCGCGTGGTGCTGGACCTGAAAGTCGCCGTCAAGCCGTCCATTTTCACGTTGAAGCCGGTTGGCGAGTACGGCCATCGCTTGGTACTGGATGTCTATCCGGAACACCCAGTCGATCCCTTGATGGCCTTGGTCATGATGCCGGATAGTGAGTCGGCCGCGGCGGGAGGGGCGAAGCACGAGCAAACGGACGCTGCCGGAGCGGCAACGAAGACGGAATCCAAGGAAACGGCGGATACCGGTGCTCCCGCAGGGGACAAGACCGTGGCTACGGATGCGCGGCGCAAAAAATCCGTGGCTAAGGTCGACCGGTTCATCACGATTGCCATCGATGCCGGTCATGGCGGGGAAGACCCGGGCGCTCACGGCAAGAACGGAGCTCGCGAAAAGGACGTGACCTTGGCCATCGCGCGTCGGCTTAAGGCGAAAATCGATCAAGAACCCGGGATGCGTGGCGTGCTGATTCGCGACGGCGATTATTTTATTCCGCTCCACCAGCGGGTGGTGAAGGCGCGCAGGATTAAAGCTGATTTGTTCGTCTCTATCCATGCGGACGCTTTTATTAATACCGAGGCTAGAGGTTCATCGGTATTTGCCTTGTCGGAGCGAGGGGCGACCAGTTCCGCGGCGCGCTGGCTGGCGAAAAAGGAGAATGACTCCGACTTGATCGGCGGAGTCAACTTGGATGTAAAAGACCCCTATTTGGCACGTACCTTATTGGATTTGTCGCAGACGGCGACAATTAGCGATAGTCTCAAATTGGGCAAGGCCGTCCTTGGCGAATTGGGTGATATTAACCAACTGCATAAGGGGGCTGTCGAGCAAGCTGGATTCGCTGTGTTGAAGTCGCCCGACATTCCCTCGATTCTGGTCGAAACCGCATTTATCAGCAATCCCGATGAAGAACGCAAGCTGACCGATGGGGCGTATCAAGACAAATTGGCTGGCGCGATCGTCACCGGCATCGAACACTATTTCGAAAAAAACCCGCCCCTGGCCAAATCCCGGCTAGCCCACCGCTAACAAGGCGAGATCGGACTCGTCGCTGGCGTGCGGTTTTCCCTCATGGCCGACCGCAATACCCCGAAGCCGCTGAGCAAAGCCGGGAGAGCGCCTAAAGGGCGTTTCTATTGGCTTGTGTGCCAACAAAGTATGCATGCGAAAGAATGCTGTTCGCTACCTTCTCCATTCTCTATCAACATTTCGGCTGCGCGTAGGCCCGGGGAAGTCGGTATAATTAGGCCTTTGGGATAGCCGTAAATCCATGACATTCATTCATTTGTTGCCCGATCACTTAATCAATCAAATCGCTGCGGGCGAGGTGGTCGAGCGACCGGCTTCCGCGCTCAAGGAGCTACTGGAGAATAGCCTGGATGCAGGGGCTACGGATATTTCCGTGATCTTGAATAAGGGTGGGATTCAGAAAATTCGGGTAAGCGACAACGGCGCGGGCATAGCCAAAGGCGAGCTGTCTTTAGCCCTGGAGCGCCATGCGACGAGCAAAATTGCTTCTTTGGACGAATTGGAACGGGTGGCTAGCTTGGGATTTCGCGGCGAGGCCTTGGCTAGCATCGCAGCGGTTTCACAGCTGACTCTTAGCAGCCGGCATGCGAGCGGGGTACATGCATGGCGGGTGGCGGCCGACGGCGGTCAATTATCACCCCCGGAACCGGCTGCCCAAGAGCAGGGTACAACGATCGAAGTGCGAGAGTTGTATTACAACACGCCGGCACGGCGCAAATTTCTGAAGAGCGAGGCGACCGAGTTCGGCCACTGCGAGGATGCTTTCAAACGCCTGGCCTTGAGCCGGGCCGATGTGGGATTTTCACTGCAGCATAATGAGCGTGTTTGTTGGCGCTTGGCGGCAATAGCGGAGTCGCCGCAACAACGCATTGCCGCCGTGTTGGGCGAGGATTTCGCCCGGTCTTCGGTGATGTTGGATGAATCCGCCGCAGGACTGCGCTTGTGGGGTATGGCGGGTCTGCCTACGTATTCGCGGGGATCGCGGGATGCCCAGTATTTCTATGTCAACGGCCGTTTTGTCCGTGACAAGTTGATTATGCATGCCGTCCGACAGGCTTACCACGATGTACTGCATTTGGATCGCCATCCCGGTTTTGTGCTGTATCTCGAACTGGATCCTGCCAGCATCGATGTCAATGTCCATCCGACCAAAATCGAGGTTCGCTTCCGCGATAGTCAGGCCGTGCATCGCTTTGTATTCCATGCGCTGAACAAAGCCCTGGCCTCTACGCTCCAACAATCTGTCGTGCCACCACAACCTAGCTTGGCTGCGACCTCTTCAACGGGCGGGGCGCCAGATTTTGAGTATCGCCATCAGCAGGCGATCCCGCTCGGCGTGACGGAGCGCAGCCAATTGTATCAAACCCTCTTCGGCCAGTTGGCCAAGCCGCCGCTAAGCAACCAGGATGCTCCTGTCGCGTCTGTCGAGGAGGAAATACCCCCTTTGGGTTTCGCGCTTGCCCAGTTGCATGGTATTTATATATTGGCGCAGAACCGCTTTGGCCTCGTGGTGGTGGATATGCACGCAGGCCACGAGCGCGTTGTCTACGAAAAGTTAAAGAGAGCCATGGATAACCGCGCTTTAGCTTCGCAACCCCTGCTGATTCCAGTGTCTTTTCCTGCGGATCGCCTCGATGTGACGGTAGCGGAGGAGAATGGAGAGGTCTTGAGTCAGCTCGGCTTAGACGTGGTGCCTTTGTCGCCGACGACCTTGGCCGTTCGCGCCGTGCCTTTACTGCTAAAAGGAGCCGACGTGGTATTGCTGGCGCGGGACGTTTTGCGCGAAATCCGTGAATTCGGCGCGAGCCGGGCGCTGACCGAGCGAAGCAACGAATTGCTTGCTTCTATGGCATGCCACGGATCGGTTCGTGCGAACCGGAGCTTGTCTATTGTGGAAATGAATGCCTTGTTGCGGGAAATGGAAGCCACCGAGCGTGCGGGGCAG
>JAIOJO010000324.1 GCA_019911985.1 Sulfuricellaceae bacterium
GCCCTATGAGATGTTGGTGGCCGACAACAAGGTAATCGCTCAATATGCGCGCTTCCGGATTGCGATTGATTTCCCGGATCTGAGCATGATGGGTTCTAATAGCTTCATGTCGATCATGGCGGCGCCCGATGCCATCAACAAAGTCTTGCGCGAAACGGCGACGGGCAAGGAAGAGTACTAATAGCAATAATAGTTGTAGCGTAGTTCCTAACCCCGCCTCGGCGGGGTTTTTTATTGTTTACGGCAGGGAGATGATCATTCAGAATGCTAGCCTTGCCATAGCGATGGCGGACGGTATGCATGCGCCGCGCCGATGGGGCGCTAGTTAGGAGTCTGGATAATTGTGAAGAAGTTGGCGATACGCGTCGGTGGAACGTATAGCAATGGTGTTTTTGGTCGTCACTGGTCGGTGCGGCAAGTGTTGGCGGAAATGGCCGAATGTGACTCGGAAGGAGGTGAGGCCTTGGAGGACTGTATTGTTTTCAAGGTGCTGGTGGGCCAGCAGCGGCGCAAAAAGCTAGTATGCAGCCGCAGCGAGTTCCTCCGTTGGGCGAGTTACGAAGTAGAGCGTGATGAAACGTCTTGGATACGGCGCGGCACGGATGCCCCGGAGGCTCTTTAGGGGCTCCAATCATTAAGTCGCGGATCGCGGCTTAATCAATGCTCCCCTGGCCTCCAGGCCTTACTTCAGCTTAGCTAACTGAGACTGCAGCTTTTCCAAGGTTGCTTGAAAGGCGCTCAAGCGTTCTTGTTCCTGCTGCACTACGCTGGCCGGCGCGCGTTCCACGAATGAGGCGTTGCCCAGCTTGCCGTGCGCCTTCACTATTTCCCCTTCCAGCCGCGCAATTTCCTTGGCGAGGCGCTCTCGTTCGGCCTCTTTGTCCACTTCGATTTTCAGCATCAGGCGGAAGTTTCCCACGACGGCTACCGGTGCGTCTTCTGCGGGTAGTTCGCTGCTGACGGTCTCCATATCCGATAGCTTGGCGAGTGCGGTGAGGTAGGGGGCGTACCGCCCCAGCGCGTCTTTGTCGCCTAGCGCGACTAGTGGAACCTTCATTGCCGGTGAAACATTCATTTCGCCGCGCAGGCCGCGGCAGGCGTTGATGAGCTCCTTGAGTTCGCCTATGCTTCGAGTCGCTTCCGTGTCGATTCGTGTGGAATCCACTGCGGGGTAAGTTTGCAGCATGACGCTGTCGCCGGATTTGCCGGCCAGCGGTGCCACTTTCTGCCATAGCTCTTCGGTGATAAAGGGAATGATAGGGTGGGCAAGGCGCAAAATGGTTTCCAGAACGCGCACCAATGTGCGCCGGGTGCCTCGTTGCGTCGCCTCGCTGGCACTGCCCAGTTGCACTTTAGCCAGCTCCAGGTACCAGTCGCAGTATTCGTCCCATACCAGTTCGTAGATGGCGCGCGCCGCCATGTCGAAGCGGTAGATGCGGAAGGCCTCGTCAATCTCTAATTCGGCTTGCTGCAAGCGCGAGATAATCCATTTGTCGGCAAAATTCAATTCTACCGGCAAGGATTCGTCCAGGCCTACGTCCTTGCCTTTGCAGTTCATCAGCATGAAGCGGGTGGCATTCCACAGTTTGTTGCAAAAATTGCGGTAGCCCTCGCAGCGCTGCAAGTCGAACTTGATGTCGCGTCCGTGGGTGGCGAGGCTGGCGAAGGTGAAGCGCATGGCGTCGGTGCCGGAGGCGGGAAAGCCGCTGGGGTAGTCGGCGCGAGTCAGCTTGGCGATGGATTCCGCTTGTTTGGGGTTCATCATGCCGGTGGTGCGCTTGGCGACGAGGTCTTCCAGGGAAATGCCTTCGATCAGGTCGATAGGGTCGATGATGTTGCCCTTGGACTTGGACATCTTGTTGCCGTGGGCATCCCGTACCAGGCCGGTGACGTAGACCTCGCGGAAGGGTACCTGGCCGGTGAAGTGCTGGGTCATCATGATCATGCGCGCGACCCAGAAGAAGATGATGTCGAATCCAGTGACCAGCACCGAGGTCGGCAGAAAAGTCTCCAATTCCGCCGTTTTGTCAGGCCAGCCAAGGGTAGAGAAGGGCCACAGCGCGGAAGAAAACCAGGTGTCGAGAACATCTTCGTCCTGGGTTAGGCGTTTGTCTGCGCCGGCTTGTTTTTGCGCTTCTTCGGCGCTGCGGGCAACATAGAAATTCCCGTCCTCGTCGTACCATGCGGGAATGCGGTGCCCCCACCATAATTGGCGCGATATGCACCAGTCCTGGATGTTTTCCAGCCATTGGTTGTAGACCGTGGTCCAGTTTTCCGGGACGAACTTGACTTCGCCCGAGGCGACGGACTCCAGCCCCTGTTTGGCCATGCCTTCCATGGAGACGAACCACTGGTCGGTGAGCATGGGTTCGATGACGCTGTGGGTGCGGTCGCCGCGCGGAACCATCAGCTTGTGGGCTTTGGTTTCAATCAGATAGTCCTGACTTTCCAGGTCCGCCAGGATTTTCTTTCGGGCCTCGAAACGATCCAGGCCCTGATATTCGCTCGGACCTAGATCGTTGATTTTGGCGTCCAGCGTGAAGATGCCGATAGGGCTTAAATGGTGGCGGTTGCCTACCTGGTAGTCGTTGAAATCGTGGGCTGGGGTGATTTTCACGCAACCGGTGCCGAAAGCGGGGTCGACGTATTCGTCGGCGATGATTGGGATGCTGCGCTCGCACAGCGGCAGGCGGACATGTTGGCCGATTAGGTGCCGGTAGCGCTCGTCGTCGGGGTGGACGGCCACGGCTACGTCGCCAAGCAGCGTTTCCGGGCGGGTGGTGGCGACGATCAGTTCCCCCTCGCCGCTTTCCAGGGGGTAGCGCAAATGCCACATGAAGCCGTCTTCTTCCGTAGCGACGACTTCCAGGTCAGACACCGCTGTCATCAGAACCGGGTCCCAGTTAACCAAGCGTTTGCCGCGGTAGATCAGGCCTTCTTCATAGAGCCGGACGAAGACTTCGCTGACGGCGCGGGAGAGCCCTTCGTCCATCGTGAAGCGTTCCCGCGACCAATCGCAAGAGGTGCCGAGGCGGCGCATCTGGCGGGTGATAGTGCTGCCCGACTGCTCTTTCCATTGCCATACCTTCTCCACGAAAGCTTCGCGCCCCAGATCGTGGCGGGACACGTTCTGTGCATCCAATTGCCGTTCGACCACGATTTGGGTCGCGATGCCGGCATGGTCGGTACCGGGCTGCCACAGGGTATTCTCGCCCTTCATGCGGTGATAGCGGATGAGTGTATCCATCAGGGTGTGCTGGAAAGCGTGGCCCATGTGCAGCGTGCCGGTGACGTTGGGCGGCGGCAGCATAATGCAATAGGCGGGGCGGCCTGCGTCGAGTGTGGCTTTGAAATAACCGTTCGATTCCCAGACTGGGTACCAGCGTTGTTCAATAGCGTGGGGTTCGAAGCTTTTGGCGAGTTCCATGGATGGGGTCGGCGAGGAATTAAAGCGGGCAATTATAACCGATCCGTCATGGCGATGGATGCGCCGGAGCGGCATCTTGGGGGCTTTTTCGGCAGGGGCTTAGCTTAGTGCGATGAATCCGACGCGCCGTGACGCGACAGGTCTTGTTCGAAGGATTCAAGATACTGTTGCATTTCTTGGGCTATGGCTTGCTTGACCAAGGCGTTGATCTCGATTTTGAATTGTTCCAGCAATTCGCCCAGTGCCAAGTCGAGTTTGCTGGCAAGCTTAGGCGCAATGCGCCGCTCCACCGTTTCCAGGATGAATTGCTCCAGATGGTGGCTTGGCAGGGCGCGAGCCGGAGATGTCTGGTCTGCGTCTGGAATTGGCGGAGGCGAAGAATCGCCGACGATTTGAGATCCGCTTGCGGGGGGGGGCTCGGCGATTTCGGCCGCGATCGAGTCCATCACCTCGTCGACTAGAACAGGAAGGGGCGCTGTTTCTAGCGCGTCGAGCCGCACTTCCTCGGTGAGTATCGGAATGTCGTATTCTTCCGGGAAGACTTGGGAAGGCGAGCCAGGAGAGCGATGCCGGCTCAGCAACGAATCCAGCTTGTCGAAAACGTCATCCGCGGGTGGCATGGCTAACGGCCGCGCTTATTCAGCCGCGACAGATCGTGGGTGCGGATTTCGTAGCCACGGTCGCGGTAAAAGCGGTAACGTTCACGGGCTTGCAAGCGATCCTCGTCCTCTTCGCTGACGATTTCGATGAGCCGTTGGAAACGGCTGAAAAAGGTCGCTTGCTCGGGGTGGAGATTCAGCAGTATGTCGTCGCGGTCGATGACTTCCGGCTGATGATCGATCAGGATGGGCGTGGAACTCGCCAGGCGGTCGCCTCCGCGGCAATGAGGAACGAAACTCAGTGGCTGGAAGTTCCACAAGAGAGCGTCTAGGCGATCGGCAGTGGATTTGTCTGACACGTAAATCAAGGAGCGCAAGCCTCGCTCGTATGCCTTGGCCGCAAGGGTGCAGGCGACTTGCATGCGATCTTCGGCATGAATATAGAAATCGATTTCCGTCATGCCTGCGCGCCTGTTGCGGTTTTATTTCGCGCCACGGCTTGGCTTATGAAGCGGCGCAGTTGCTTGCTGGATGAGAAAATGAATTAGCAGCGGGACGGGGCGTCCGGTTGCGCCTTTGTCTTTACCCGATTTCCAGGCGGTACCGGCAATGTCGAGGTGAGCCCAGTCGAACTTCTTGGCGAAGCGCGACAGAAAGCAGGCTGCCGTGATGGTGCCGGCCGGGCGTCCGCCGATGTTGGCCATGTCGGCGAAATTGCTCTTCAATTGCTCTTGATAATCGTCCCATAGGGGCAATTGCCAGACACGGTCAGAGGCGTGGTCTCCAGCGTGAAGCAGATCGCGGGCAAGGGAGTCGCTATTGCTTAGCAGGCCCGATGCCACATGGCCCAGCGCAATAATGCAGGCGCCGGTAAGGGTGGCGACATCGACGACAAGTTCAGGGTCGAAGCGTTCGGCGTAGGTCAGTGCGTCGCAAAGAACCAGGCGGCCCTCGGCATCGGTGTTAAGGACTTCGATGGTTTGGCCGGAAAGGCTGGTCACGACATCGCCCGGTTTGTTGGCATTGCCGTCGGGAAGATTTTCGCTGGCCGGGACGATGACGGTGAGGTTGAGCGGCAGCTTTAATTCCGTTGCTGCTTGCATAGCGGCCAACACGCTTGCTGCGCCACACATGTCGTATTTCATCTCGTCCATTTCGCCCGCTGGCTTCAGTGA
>JAIOJO010000325.1 GCA_019911985.1 Sulfuricellaceae bacterium
GTCCCGGAAATAGCGCCGTCTATCCATATCGGTATACCGACATAAACATGAATACCGTGCTCGGTCAGCAACGGGTGGCGCCTAAACAGCAGATGTTGCGACAAATCGGCTAGCAGCACACTGCGCTTTTTCGCAAACACCATTTTGCACAGGCTCTCGCAGTCGCAACATTGGCCCAGAGCAAAACCATCCAACTTGCTGGCCAAATGCCGGGTAATAAGGTTTTCCCCCGACACTTCGTTGAGCAAGGCGACATCCATGTCCAAAGTCTCCAAACCCAGACTTAGCATCTGCCTGGCCTTATCCTCCTCGCATTCGGCGCGGGTCGTTGCGGCTTTCCACAAAGTCTGCAGGCGTTCCGACTGAACGCCCAGCGCGGCCAGGAGCCGCTCGCGTTCGCTGACGTTGATGGCAAGCCCGTAGCGGACATCTTCACCATCCAATTGAGCGGGGTATTCCGCTAGGGAGAGCCACAAGGGCACCCCCTCCTTACGCTTAAATCGCAGTACACGCCGCACCAGCTCGCTCCCCTTTAACTCCAGCGATGCCTCGCCGTTGCCATTATGGCTCTCGTCCAACAAGGATCTCCAGGGGTGGCCGATAACATCCGAGCTGACAGCACCCAACAGGCGCAAAAGAATATCGTTAGCTTCCACGACGACTCCGTCGCGCAAACGCACGGCGTAGGTACCGGCATTCGCCGCCGACAGCAACAATCTTTCCCGATTGTGAGCGACCTGTTTCAGTTTTCTCTGCGATTCCGCCAGCGCCTCGCAGAGCGTGTCTATTTCGCCTACTCCGCTGCTAGGCAGTGCCGTGCCGCCATAGCCGTCCATATCCGTCAAACGCCGCTCGATCAGGCGCATGCGCCTAAGGAAACGGCG
Source organism: Sulfuricellaceae bacterium (assembly GCA_019911985.1). Taxonomy (GTDB): domain Bacteria; phylum Pseudomonadota; class Gammaproteobacteria; order Burkholderiales; family UBA9220; genus JAIOJO01. Next base: position 885 of record JAIOJO010000325.1, read on the forward strand.
AGCGTTGGCCCAATACAGCAGAACTCCAGCCAGCAACACACCGGTGATCAAGTACAATGGAATACGCGCATTTCGCCACCAGATGCTGACAAATGTTGACTCGGGGTAAGAAAGAAAGGCATACAGCGGATAAGATTTCAATCGCACATAGGCGCCGTAGCGAAACGATCCGTCCGCCGTATGACCAAAATAAGTGCCAAAGTTCGGATGCGCCTTGGTAGCCAAATAAAGCGCGCCATGATCGTTTTTGTTCTGATAAATCTTGGAGTCCGGCTTGGATGGGTAGCGGCTCAACAAATAGCCGTCCTCGCGCAGCAATCCTACCGCCGGATGTTCGGCGAAATTCAAATTTCGCCATAGCGCTTCCTGCCTGTCGAGCAGAATACTCGTCTGCAACAGAAAGACCAGCTCGCCATGGGTATTGCGCACGACAAATCGCAGCGGTATGAACCATTTCTGTAACAGGTAGCCGAATTGCGGACGATTGACGCTTAGGCCGCGGGCTTGCAAACCCGTATGAAAATCCTCTGCCCATCCCGGCTTAACGAGAATGTTCGGCGGTTTCGCCCCTGGCTTGAGCTCAGTCGACAAAAGCAACTGGCCATTCGGCAGCACGATGGAAGCGCCACCTATATCCGAGTGCTTGGTTTTGAACTCATGCAGCAAGGCAAGAGCCGCATCGGGATGCTTTAGGCCATCGACCCGCAGCAAGTCGTCTCCGAGTTTATCCAAGTTAGCACCGATAAAATCGAAGCGAGTTTCGGTTTGGCCTGCGATCAAGGTTACAGCCGAACCCATCTGCTGCAACTGCACCTGTTTGAGTTGGGCCCAGGACAGCCAAAGCCAGGCCAGCACAAAGAACAGCGAAGCCAGGCCCAGGGAGAGCATAACCCGCCTTCCTAACTGAATCATCGTTGGCGCCTTAAGGGTTTCTTGCACTACCGGGGATGCGGACATGTCTGCAATCTGTTTGCGAAATTTTTGATAGTCTAAATTCTTTTTGGACAAGCGGCTTTATGGACTCTTAGTCGAACCTGGCATGAAAGGCATTGAAAATACGATACAAATTCTACGCTAGAACAGCCGTTATCACATGCGGTTTCATCCACTTATTTAACCGGACAATCGCTGTCGTCGCAATACAGTAGAGCGGGCGTATTCCCCTTGTTTTCGCCGCCGGTTTTGTACGCATAAGTATGAAGTAAATGTGATGAGAATTGACCTCCCCTTACATGGGGGTATGAATTTTTAATTCATCTCATGGCCCCGTCCCATCGCATCATCCCCCGCCCAATGAGGGCGTCATCTCGTTTTCCG
>JAIOJO010000326.1 GCA_019911985.1 Sulfuricellaceae bacterium
CGGCGCCTTCACCGGGCTGGGAACGCCGCTGAAATAGCGCACCGGGCGCAGGCAGACGTAGAGGTCGAGCAACTGGCGCAGCGCCACGTTGAGGGAGCGCATGCCGCCGGAAGTCGGGGTGGTGAGCGGCCCCTTGATGGATACGCCGTATTCGCGCACGGCGGCCACAGTCTCGTCGGGCAGCCAGGTGTCGGCGTCGTAGACGCGGGTGGCTTTCTCGCCGGCGTAGACTTCCATCCAGGCGATCTGGCGGCGGCCGCCGTAGGCCTTGGTCACGGCGGCGTCGACCACCTGGCGCATCACCGGGGTGATGTCCACGCCGGTGCCGTCGCCTTCGCTAAACGGAATGATGGGACGGTCCGGGACATCGAGCGAGAAGTCGCTGTTGACGCGGATTTTCTCGCCGTCCGCCGGCACCTGGATATGTTGATACATGCTTTCTCCTGAATAAACTTGGGGGATGGCCCAAAACGTTATAATGCCGCGATGAGCCGAATCATTTTGTTCAATAAGCCCTATGGCGTGATCTGCCAATTCACGCCCGAGCACGATCACGCTACGCTCAAGGATTACATCGACACGCCCGGCGTTTATGCCGCCGGACGGCTGGATACGGACAGCGAGGGACTGCTTATTTTAACCGATGACGGCCGCCTGCAACACCGCATCACCGATCCGCGCCACAAATTGGCCAAGACATACTGGGTGCAAGTGGAAGGCGTGCCTTCCGAGGCGGCGCTGGAGCACTTGCGCCGCGGCGTGGATTTAGGCGATTTCCGCACCCAGCCGGCACAAGCGCGGCTGATCGCCGAGCCGCCGGGCTTGTGGCCGCGCACCCCCGCCGTGCGTTTCCGGCGGAATATCCCGACATCCTGGCTGGAGCTGGTCATCCGCGAGGGGAAAAACCGCCAAGTGCGGCGCATGACGGCCAAGGCGGGCTACCCGACCTTGCGTCTGATCCGTTACCGGGTCGGCGACTGGACGCTGGACGATTTGCCGCCCGGCCAGTGGCGCGAGGAAATTATTTCAAACGACTGTCAACCACCGGTAAAAGCCGGGCGTTAATCGCTCTGACACGGGCACACTGTGTCAGTGAAATTCAACTCTTTTACGTAAAGGAATGAAAAATGAACAAATTGTTGTCCGCCCTGATCGCCGCTGCCTTCGCCGCTGTTACTTTCTCCGCTGTTGCTGCTGACGCGGCTGCTCCTGCCGCTGCAGAAGCGCCTAAAGCTGAAATGGCCAAGCCCGCCAAGCCTGCCAAGCACAAAAAAATCAAGCACAAAAAAGTCGCTAAGAAAGCTAAGGCCAAAGCCGAAGTGAAGAAAGACGACGCCGCTGCTCCTGCTGCCAAGTAATAGCAGTTTGCACGGATAAAAAGGCGGGCCTAGCCCGCCTTTTTTATTGTCTGTCGCCAAAGCGAACTTTAGCCCCAGCTTTCTGCTAGCATAGCGGGGAGCCGCATTGCCGCTTTCGGGCGCCGCCGCAAAGAAACTGTTTTAAAAATGACTCGGCTTGCAGGCTGCCGGGACGAAACCGGGAATTTTTAAAATAGCTTCCGAGGAGATCGATCATGTATGAAGTCAATCGCAGCGTTGCCATCGTCAAACCCAAGCTGGCGTTCTTCGACTGGTTAAGGGGTACACCCGATTGGGACTTGGAATTGACCTTGGAGAATTTGCGCGTGGACTGCACCGCGCTGCTGATTCCCGAGTTCAACGAACCCGAAGACGCCATCAATTTCATCGACGATATGTACCAGGATATTTTCGATTCCGAACTGGCCTCATGGTGCGACGACAGCGCGCTCTGGCCGCAACAGCGGACATTGCAGACTTTTTGGGAGTGGTTCGACATCGAGCTGCATTCCATGGTGATCGACGTCACCGACGAGGATATCGACGAAGTCACGCTGGAAGACTTGCACTAGACGCGCAAACTAAGCTCCCAATGCAAGCCGCCGATCTTTTGGGCACGTCGGCGGGAACGCTGACGACCCTGGCGTTTCTGCCGCAGGTGCTGAAAACCTGGAAATCCAAATCCGCCAAGGATATTTCATCCGTGATGTTTTTGCTTTTCAGCCTGGGGGTGTTGCTGTGGCTGGTTTACGGCTTCGCTATCGGCGCGCTGCCCATCATTCTCGCCAATACCGTGACGCTGGTCTTGGCGCTGGCGATCATCGTGATGAAAATACGCTACAAATGACCGACCGTTTTTAGTCGTGGAAGCCGTATTGATCGACGAGGTCGACGATGGTCATGGCGTCGCCGTGCTCGATGTTCACGAACTCGAAGCCGATATCGAAAAAATCCGGGTTGATGTCGTTGCGGCACCACATCGTTTTAGCTTCGAAGCTCAATTCGTGTTTGCCGAACACGTCCGCCGGCAACACCATCCGCAAGTGATAATGGGTATCCAGGGGCAGCGGCTTGTCGTTGACCAGCATCACGCCTTCCGGCGTGATGTCCACCAGGCTGCCGACCAGGTCGCCGCTGGCGGCATCGAATACGCGGAGATAAAAAATCAGGTGCCGTCTCTTGAATTTTCGATCTTTGAGGCTTTTTTTCATGACGTTTTTCTCCGCACGTTGAATAGGTCTTGCCAGCCTCGTTTATAACGTAAATTCGCCTTCGGGGGCAAGCCGCTTAACGGTTTTCCCCGCGCGAGACGCGCCGCAGCACCCAGTCCAGCGCCGGGTTGGGAAGCAGGCGGCGCAGCACGGCGAACAAGTAGGTGGGAAAGGTCACGTAATAGCGGCTTTTCGGCTTGCGGCTTTCCAGCGCGGCGATGACCTTGGCCAGCACGGCCTCGGGCGGCAGCGTGAACGGCGCGGCCGGGCCGGGTTTGGTCAGGCGGCGTTCCATGGCCCGGTAAATGTCGCGATGGGCGCTGTTTTCGGCATCGATATTCTTCCGGTAGGCGGCGTGGGCATTGGCGCGGAAATGGCTGCTGACCGGTCCCGGCTCGACCAGGCAGACGGCGATGCCGCTGCCGTGGAGTTCCAGGCGCAAGGTGTCGCTCAAGCCCTCCAAGGCATACTTGCTGGCGGTGTACGCGCCGCGGTAGGGCAGCGCCACCAGCCCCAGCAGCGAGCTGATTTGGACGATTCGGCCATGGCCTTGGCGGCGCATCGCGGGAATGACGCGGTTGCTCAAATCCACGGTGCCGAACAGATTGGTTTCGAACTGCTCGCGCAACACTTCGCGGCGTAGATCCTCCACCGCGCCGGGCTGCCCGTAAGCGCCGTTGTTGATCAAGGCGAACAGCGTGCCGCCGGTGAGGGCGAAAATAGCGTCCAGCGCCGCTTGTATCGAATCCGTGTCGGCGAGGTCGAGGCGCAGGCTTTCCAGCCCGAGGGCGCGCAGGTTCGCCACGTCGGCGGGCTGCCGCGCCGTGGCGAACACCCGGTAGCCCCGGGCGTTTAGGCCCTGCGCCAGGCATAGGCCGATGCCGCTGGAGCATCCCGTTATCAATACATTTTTCGGATTCATCTTAAAAGCCGCCGTTCATTGCATTTTTTGCAGTTCAGGAGATTGCTGGATTCAGGGCGATTCCTGTTGAGCCTACGGATTATACGCGCCTGCCGGCCGCGCATCCGACTTCGCGCGGGGGAGGGCGGCCCTTGGGCTATACTGCACACTTGCGATGCAGCAGGAATCCGCCCGTGAAGGAGAAATTCAGACCCGATCCCGCCGGGAAAAACTGGCATCGTCTTTCCGCCGCCGAGGTGATTGCCTTGCAGCGGAGCGACGCCAGCCAGGGCTTGGACGAGGCCGAAGCCGTCCACCGTCAGGCCCGCTTCGGCGCCAATTCGATTACGCCTGCCAGGCGCACGCCGCCCTGGCTGCGCCTGCTGCTGCAGTTTCATCAGCCCCTGATTTATATCCTGACGATTTCCGCCGCGATTACCGCGCTGTTGCAGGAGTGGGTCGACGCCAGCGTGATTTTCGGTGTGGTGCTGGTCAATGCGCTGATCGGTTATATGCAGGAATCCAAGGCGGAAAACGCGATCGACGCGTTGTCGCGCATCGTGACCACGCGCTCGACCGTGGTGCGGGACGGCCGCAAGCGGGTGATCTCTTCCTTGGAATTGGTGCCCGGCGACATCGTGAACTTGGCGGCGGGA
>JAIOJO010000327.1 GCA_019911985.1 Sulfuricellaceae bacterium
TGAGCCCGCGTTCCCCCGGCCACTTCACCCGAGGACAAGGAGGCGCTAAGCCCGTGAGGGCTAGGCGCGGCGAGCGCCGTTTGGTTATTCCAAATCAGCGAGCCGTAACGACGCCCTCGCAGGCTTAGCGCCTCAACCCTCCGGGCCGGTGGCAAGCGGGCTCCAGGGCTTTGTTGCGGGCCGCTTGTTTGGAATAGAATAACCAAACCGCGCGACCCGCGTCGCGCCCTGAAACCCGCTTGCCGCCGGCGCGGGTTCAGGATTTATTAAAACAGCTTCTTAACCTACGGCGTTATTCCCATACCGGTTTTCCCGGCAATGGCCAAGCATTATACCCGCAAGAGGCCTGCTCCGCTCGTCCCGGCAGCCTTACCCGATCGCTTGGTCGCTCAGCCGCAGCGCTTCTTCGAAATCCACCGCCACCATGCGCGACGCGCCCAGTTCCTGCATGGTAATTCCGATCAACTGGTCGGCGATACCCATGGTGATCTTATTGTGGCTGATGAATAGAAACTGGGTCTGTTCCGACATTTTTTTCACCAGATTGCACAAGCGCTCGGTATTGCTGTCGTCCAGCGGCGCATCCACTTCGTCCAGCAGGCAGAATGGAGCCGGGTTCAGGCGGAACAGCGAAAAGGTCAGAGAGATCGCCGTCAAGGCCTTTTCGCCGCCCGAGAGCAAGTGGATGGAACTGTTTTTCTTGCCCGGCGGTTGGGCGATTACCTGGATACCGGCATCCAAAATTTCGTCGCCGGTCAGCACCAGCCGCGCCTGGCCGCCGCCGAACAGAGTCGGGAACAGCTCTCCCAGGTTGCGGTTGACCTGGTCGTAGGTGTCTTGCAGCAAGCCGCGCGTTTCGCGGTCGATGCGGCGAATCGCGTCTTCCAAAGTTTCCACCGCCTGGGTCAGGTCGGCGGCCTGATCGTCCAGGTATTGCTTGCGTTCCCGCTCGGTTTTCAGCTCTTCCAGGGCCGCCAGATTGACCGCGCCCAGCGCCGCGACGTCCTGCCCAAGGCGGTCGATTTCACCCTGCAGGGCGGCAGGGCGCGCGTTCTTTTCCAGCAAGGCGGCCAGTTCCGTCTCGTCCGCCTGCACTTCGCGCAAATGTTCGCTCAACTGCTCCTCGTTGATCCGCGCTTCCTGCTCCTTCAGCCGCGCCTCGCCGAGCTTGTCGCGCAAAGGGTTGAGGCTGCGCTCGCTGTTCAAGCGCTCTTCCTCGACCTCGCGCAAGGCCTTCTCCGCCAGCGTCATCGCCTCACGCGCCTGGGTCAAGCCCTGTTCCCGTTGCAAGCGCAGGTTCAGCGCCTGCTGCAACTCGTCTTGCACCGGCCCGTCGTTGAAAGTCGTTTGCTCCAGCAATAGGCCTTCCAAGTTGGTTTCCAGATTGCCCAGAGTTTCCGCCAGACTTTGCAGCGCCTTTTCCAGTTCGGTTATTTTGGCGCTACAGGTTTTCTCATGGAATACCGCTTCCTGCGCCTCGCGTTCGGCGCCGCGCAGGCCGTCGCGCTGGCGGCTCAGCTCGGTTTCCGCCTGCCGCCGCGCCTCGCCGGCTTCCTTGATCTGTTCCTGCAATTGCGCAATGCGTTCCTGCTGCGCGTCCATCGCTATCTTGTACTCGGCCAGATGCTGCGTTTCGCTGCCGGTCTGCTCACCCAACTCGCCCAGTTCCTTTTCGATCTGGCCGAGACGTTGGACGACGTGGGCTTTTTGCTGCTCAAGCTTCTGCGATTCCATTTGCAAGGCGTGAAAGCGGCGCTGCGCCTCGCTCAACTGGCCGCGCACACCGTCGTATTCGCCCTGCAATACGGCTTGCGCGGCCTCCGCCTGCTTTAAAACTTGTTGTCTTTGCGCGGCCCGTTCCTGCTCGCGCTGCAATTGTACCGCCAGGGTTTCCAGCTCGCGCTTGCGTGCCAGCACGCCGTGCAGCTCGCCGGATTCACCGTGGAACACCAGGCCGTGACGCGAATAGCCATGGCCGTCCGGGCACAGCAGCATGACCCCGGGGGGCAAGCCCGAGCGCATGGATTCCGCTTGAACGCTGTCGGCGGCGATATAAACTCCATGCAGCCAATCTTGCAGGAAAGCAGGTAGAAGGCCGCACTCGCCCTCTTCCCACGTCAGCAAAGAAACCAAGCTCGGCGCGGCGAACGCATCGGGCAGAACGGCCGCTTCGCCAGCCCCCTGCTCGGCGACCGCCACCATGCTGGGCGGTTCATCCTGCAAACGCCGCTGCAGCCCAGCCAAATCGTCCACCAGCACGGCGTTCAAGCGCTCGCGCAGAACGGCTTCTACTGCGGTTTCCCAGCCCGCTTCGATGCGCAGTCCTTGCCACAAGCGCGGCAAGCCGTCCAAACCGTATTTTCCCAGCCACGCGTCCAGTTGCGCGTGCCGCCCGGCGCGCTGCTGCAACTGCTCCAGCGCCTGTATTTGGGCATCCAGGCGGGTTATTTGCTGCTGCGCTTGCTGCGCCTCGGCAAAAGCAGCGTTGCGCGCGGACTCCGCCTCGGGCAATTGCAGTTGCAGGGCTTCCTGGCGCGATTGCAAGGCTTCCAACTGCCGCGACGCCTCGGCCATTTTCTCCCGCACCCCGGCCAGTGCATCCTGTTCCGGCAGCGGCAAGCCCGACAATTCCTGGCGCAGCCGCGCTTCCCGCGCCTGGAGTTGCTGCAGCGACTTCAGGCTGTGGCCGTGATTGGTTCGCACGATCCCCTGCGCCTGCTCGGCTTCGGCCTTCTGTCTTTGCAAATCGGCATTGCTTTGCTGCTGGCGGCGGAAAGCCTGCTCTGCTTCGGGTAGGCGCTTCGACGCTTCCGCCAGCGTTTCGCGGCTCAGGGCCGAACGTTCTTGCGCCTCGGCCAATTCTCGGTGCCATTGCTCCAAACCCTGCACCGCTTCTCGCCTGCGCTGCAATGCCTGTTCCTGCTGCTGGCGGAGGGTATTAATTTGCCCAGTTAGGCGTTCGCGGTTTTCGCGCTGGTGCTTCACGCTTTGCTCGATGCGCGCCACCTCCGCATTGGCTTCGTACAACGCGGCCTGCACGCCGTGTAAGGCATCGCTGGCGGAGTAATGGGCGGTACGCGTTGCTTCCAGCCGGTTTTCCGCCTGGCGCAGGCGCGCCGTTTCCGCTTCCAGTTCGTTGATCAGGCGCTGCACGTCGCGCTGGTGCTTTTCCCGCAGCACAGCGGCCTCGCGGCGTTTCGCCAGCGTCAGCAGATTGCGCGCCGTCGCCAATCGCCCCTGCAAGTCCTGATACTGCTGCGCGACCGCCGCCTGGGTTTCCAGGCGGGCCAATTGCTTGTCCAGTTCCAGTCGGATGTCGTCCACCCGCAGCATGTTTTCGCGCGTATCGCGCAGCCGCGCCTCGGTTTCGCGCCGCCGTTCCTTGTACTTGGACACCCCCGCCGCTTCTTCCAGAAACACCCGCAGTTCTTCGGGGCGCGCCTCGATGATGCGGGAGATCATGCCTTGCTCGATGATGGCGTAGGCGCGCGGCCCCAGGCCGGTGCCGAGAAAAATATCGGTCACGTCGCGGCGGCGCACCTTGATGTTGTTGACCAGGTAAATCGATTCGCCGTCGCGGTGCAGCACCCGCTTCACGGTGATCTCGGCGTACTGCGACCAAGCCCCGGCGGCGCGGCCCAGGCTGTTGTCGAAGCACAGCTCGACGCTGGCGCGGGATACCGGCTTGCGCGTGCCGGAGCCGTTGAAAATCACGTCCTGCATGGATTCGCCGCGCAACTGGCGCGCCGAGCTCTCGCCCAGCACCCAGCGCACCGCGTCGATTACGTTGGATTTGCCGCAGCCGTTGGGGCCGACGATGCCGACCAGATTCCCCGGCGTGGGAATGTTGGTGGGATCGACGAAGGTTTTAAACCCGGCCAGTTTGATGTGGGTAAGACGCACGAGGTGAGATTCAGGGCCGCAGCGGAAGAAGTCGAAGTGGATGTTATAATGCCCGAATTCTAATCGATTTTGAGCGAGACCGGTAATGCCCAGCCAACCCAGCAAGACCCTGGAAACTTTCGACAACCCCAACCCCGAGCGCGATTACCACATCCACATGGAAATCCCGGAGTTCACCTGCCTGTGCCCGAAAACCGGCCAACCGGACTTCGC
>JAIOJO010000328.1 GCA_019911985.1 Sulfuricellaceae bacterium
GCGGCACTGCCAAGTCCACCATGAAGACCGGGCGGTGCTTGCGTGCTTTGATGACACGCTCCATCAACCCCTTGCCGAGTATCGGCAGCGGACTGGCGGTGGAGGTAACGACGATGTCGTGCTCGGCCAAGTAATCCGGCAGCTCGTTGAGGGTGATGGCGCTGCCGTTGTAGCGCTGCGCCAGCAGGTTGGCGCGTTCCAGCGTGCGGTTGGCGACGGTGATGTGCTTGGGGTGGCGGGCGGCGAAGTGGCTGGCGCACAGCTCGATCATCTCGCCTGCGCCGATGAACAGCACCCGCTGCTCGGCGATGCTGGGGAAAATGCGCTCCGCTAGGCGCACCGCGGCGGCGGCCATGGAGACCGAATTGGCGCCGATTTCCGTGGTGGTGCGCACTTCCTTGGCAACCGAAAAGGTGCGCTGGAACAGCTTGTGCAGCAGGGTGCCGAGGGTGCCTGCTTCTTCGGCGGTTTTCACCGCCTGCTTCATTTGGCCGAGGATTTGCGCCTCGCCCAGCACCATCGAGTCCAGGCCGCTCGCCACCCGGAAAGCGTGCTTGACACCCTGGTCTTGGGGCAGGGTGTAGAGATAAGGCCCGATGTCGGGCAGCGCCAGCTTGTGGTAATCCGCCAGCCAGCGCACGGCCTCGTCGGGTTGCGTGGTATTGCAGTAAATTTCGGTGCGGTTGCAGGTGGAAAGGATGGTTGCTTCCTTCACCGGATGATGGTGTACCAAATCGAGCAGAGCCTGTCCTAGGGATTCGGCATGAAAAGCCACCTTCTCTCGGATCGAGAGAGGGGCTGTCTGGTGATTGATGCCGAATGTGAGTAGCCGCATGGTCGAATTGTGCTCGGGGTTTTGCCGCCGCGCCAGCGGCAACCGACAGAGCCGAGCATTCTACCACGAAAGGGGGCTTAAGGCTTCGTCGAGGCGGCGGCGCGAAGATTTGATTGCCGCTTTACTATTTTCTCATGCAGCCGTTTGCCGATTCGTCTTAAATCGGGGAGACTGGGCGGATGCGGAATTTACGGCGGGTGTTATGAGTCATTGCTGGGGCAAAAATCGGGTTTGGAAAGCGCGGCACGGCCGGGGCGGGCGTGACGGCCATGCGGAGCCGCTGGCGCCATGAGCGAGAGCTTTCCGCGCAAGATCGGCAAATACCGGATACTCCGCGAACTCGGACGGGGCGGACAGTGTACCGTGTATCTCGGCCACGATCCGTTCACCCGGCGCACGGTCGCGGTCAAGGTGGCTCCGCCCGCGATGTTGAGCGACCCGGTAGCAGGCGGACGTTTCCGCAACCGGTTCTTGAAGGAGGCGAGCCTCGCCGGGCGGCTCGACCATCCACATATCGTGAAGATTTTCGATGCCGTGCTCGACGACGACATCGGTTACATCGTGATGGAGTACGTCAGCGGCGGGTCGCTGCGGCAGTTTTGCAGCGTGGCTAAACTGCTGCCGGTCGAGAAGGTGGTGGAGATCGCCTTCAAATGCTGCCAGGCGCTGGACTACGCCAATCGCCACGGCGTGATCCATCGCGACATCAAGCCCGCGAACATCATGATCCACGGCGACATGGACATCAAAATTGCCGATTTCGGCGCAGCCCAGTTCACGCTCGGCGACCATACCCTGTTTCTCGGCCTGGTGGGCTCGCCGGCTTATATGTCGCCGGAACAAATCCGGGAAAGCGAGCAGACCTTCAAGACCGACCTCTATTCCTTGGGGGTGGTGATGTACGAATTGCTCACCGGACGTCTGCCCTTTCTGGCGGAGAACGATTTCAGCCTGACCTATAAAATCGTCAACGAGGAGCCGGTGCCGATTCGAGTGTTGCGGCCCGATGTGCCGGTGAGCGTGGAGGCGATCGTGCAACGCGCGATGGCCAAAGAGGAGGCGCAGCGCTTTGCGTCGTGGGAGGAATTCGCCGCCGCGCTGGCGGCGACCTTCGGCCAGTTCCGCAGCGCCCTGGCTCCGCTGGGGGAAGCCGAGAAGTTCAATATCATGCGCCGCTTGGCTTTTTTCCGCGATTTCTCCGACGTCGAATTGTGGGAGGTGCTGCACTTTTGCTATTGGCGAAAGTTCCCGGCGGGGCGTGTCTTGATGAAGGAAGGGCGCATCGGCAGCGGCATCTTCCTGGTCGTTTCCGGTAAGGTGCAGAGCAGCCGCCAGGGGCGCTCGCTCGGGGCCTTGGGCACGG
>JAIOJO010000329.1 GCA_019911985.1 Sulfuricellaceae bacterium
GCTTGTTGGCGCATCCGGCGCGAAGGGGTTCAATGCCGCCCTCTTCTCGCCCTCGTCCGCCGAGGGGGTAAGCGGAATTTTCATAATTCTAGCGTAGGAATCGGCGGCGCTATAGATAATCGTCGCAAACAGGCCGGGCGAGCGCTTGAAATTTCCGCCGCTCCACCCCATTTATGAATACAAGTAAAACCACCACGGAAGGCCCGCCATGCGTTTCGACAAATTGACCACCAAGTTCCAGCAGGCTTTGAGCGATGCCCAGAGCTTATCCATCGGCCAGGACAATGCCTACATCGAGCCTCAGCATCTGCTGCTGGCAATGTTGCAGCAAGACGACGGCGGTGCTTCTTCCTTGCTGCAGCGCGCCGGGGTGAACGTGGCTTCGCTGCGCGCCGCGCTGCAGCAGAGCATCGAGCGCCTACCCAAGGTGGAGGGCACCGGCGGCGACGTGCCCGCCTCGCGCGACTTGGGAAATTTGCTCAATCTTACCGACAAGGAAGCGCAGCAGCGCGGCGACCAGTTCATCGCGTCGGAATTGTTCCTGCTGGCGGCGCTGAAGGACAAAGGCGAAACCGGGCGCTTGCTGAAAGAGCACGGCGCGTCCAAGGACAACCTGGAGCAGGCGATCAGCGCGGTGCGCGGCGGCGAGTCGGTGGAAAACGCCGAGTCCGAAGGGCAGCGCGAGGCGCTGAAGAAATACACGCTGGACCTGACCGAACGGGCGCGCCTGGGCAAGCTCGACCCGGTGATCGGCCGCGACGATGAAATCCGCCGCGCGATCCAGGTCTTGCAGCGCCGCACCAAGAACAACCCGGTGCTGATCGGCGAACCCGGCGTGGGCAAGACCGCCATCGTCGAAGGCCTGGCGCAGCGCATCGTCAACAACGAGGTGCCGGAAACCCTGAAGAACAAGAGGGTGCTGGTGCTCGACATGGCCGGGCTGCTGGCCGGCGCCAAATACCGCGGCGAGTTCGAGGAGCGGCTGAAATCGGTGCTGAAGGAAGTGGCGCTGGACGAGGGCCGCATTATCCTGTTCATCGACGAGCTGCACACCATGGTCGGCGCCGGCAAGGCGGAAGGCGCGATGGATGCCGGCAATATGCTCAAGCCCGAACTGGCGCGCGGCGAGCTGCACTGCATCGGCGCCACCACGCTGGACGAATACCGCAAGTACATCGAGAAGGATGCCGCGCTGGAGCGACGCTTCCAGAAGGTGCTGGTGAACGAGCCCAGCGTCGAGGACACCATCGCCATCCTGCGCGGCTTGCAGGAGAAATACGAAGTGCATCACGGCGTGGATATCACCGACCCGGCCATCGTCGCCGCCGCCGAACTGTCCAACCGTTACATCACCGACCGTTTCCTGCCGGACAAGGCCATCGACTTGATCGACGAGGCGGCGGCGAAAATCCGCATGGAAATCGACTCCAAGCCGGAGGAGATGGACAAGCTGGAGCGCCGCCTGATTCAGTTGAAGATCGAGCGCGAATCGGTGAAGAAGGAGAAGGACGAAGCTTCGAAGAAACGCCTGGCTTTGCTGGAAGACGAGATGGACAAGCTGGAGCGGGAATACGCCGACCTGGAAGAGATATGGAAGGCGGAAAAGGCCCAGGTTCAAGGCAGCCAGCATATCAAGGAGGAACTCGACCACCTGCGCGTGGAGATGGACGAGGCCAAGCGCAAGGGCGACTGGCAGAAGATGTCCGAGCTGCAATACGGCCGCATCCCCGAACTGGAATCCCAGCTTAAGCAGGCCTCCCACGCCGAGGAAATCGGCAAGGAGTCGCACAAGCTGCTGCGCACCCAGGTCGGCGCGGAAGAAATCGCCGAGGTGGTATCGCGCGCCACCGGCATTCCGGTTTCCAAGATGATGGAAGGCGAGCGCGGCAAGCTGCTGCAGATGGAAGAAAAACTGCACGAG
>JAIOJO010000330.1 GCA_019911985.1 Sulfuricellaceae bacterium
TGCTGGAACAGCGGATAGGCGGGGGCCTGCGGTTTGCCCGGCCGCAGCCAGGCGAACAAGGCCAGCGCGGCGACGAGCGCGGCCAAGGCGAGATTGAGCAGCAGGCGCGAACGCATGGTGCTCAACGGCGGCGGCGCCAGATCACCACGCCGGCGATCAAAAACAGCAGCGGTAGAACGACCAGCAAGCCGATGCCGAATAGGCCGGCGGACGTGCGCGTCAATTTCAGGCTGCCGTCCATGTTGGGGCGGGGCTGGATGGCGATCAGCCGGTCGTCGTGGGCGAGCCAGTTGACCAGGTTGACGCCGAGGTCGAGATTGCCGCCGTTGCCGAGGAACGAATTGGACAGGAAGGCGCCGCTGCCGATGACGGCCACGCGCTGATTTTTGTCGCCCTGTTGCCGCTCCAAGGCCACGGCGATGGAAACCGGGCCGGGAATGTCGCGCTTGCGGTCGAAACTGATATTGCCGTCGAGGCTGCCGGTTTCCACCCAGCCCCGCTGCGCCACCTCCACCAGCGTGGTGCCGTGCCAATCTTTCCTATCCTCCAGGCCGATCATGCGGGCCGAGGGAAAAGCGGTGAGCAGCGTGAAATTGCGGGTGACGGCGTGGTAGCCGTAGCGGGTACCCAACGCGACGGTGGCGGGCAGGCGCATTTGCTGGGCGGCTGGGTCGACTACCGTGCCCGCGGAGAGCGCGATGCCCACCTTGTCCGCCAAGGGCTGCAAACCGTGCAGCGGCTCGGGATCGACCAGCCACAGCAGGTTGCCGCCTTGGTCGATGAAGTCGAGCAGCTTGGTGACTTCGCCCGGCAGCAAATCCACTTGCGGCTGGGAAATGACCAGCAAGCTGGCGTTGGCGGGAACTTGCTGGGCCAGGCCGAGATTGAGGGGGGCGATCTTGAAGCCTTTGTTGCGCAATTGCGCGCCGAAGTCGCCCAGGTCGAAATTGGCGCCGCCGTCCAGTTTGCGTTCGCCGTGGCCGTCGAGATAAAACACGAGTCGTTCGCCGCTACGGGCCAGGCGCATCAGCACGTTGCTGACTTCCTGCTCGTTGATCGTGGTCAGGTGTTCGCTGTGCCCGGCGTACTCCACCACCAGTTCGCCATTCAATTTGACGCCGGCGGCGCGGGCTTGCTGCGGCTGGTCCGCCGGGTCGATAAAGCGCAGCGTGAAATCCTTCTTGGCGCGCAGGTAGGGGGCCAGCGCCTCGCGTATCAGCTTGCGGATGTCGCCCAGTTTGGGGTCTTGCGGCGTGGCGTAGGCGGTGACGCGCACCGGCCCGGCCAATTGTTTCAGTATGCCGCGGCTGGCCGCGCTCAGGGTGTTGCGGGAATTTTGCGTGATATCCCACTGTTGCCGGTAATCGTGGGAAAGGTAGCCGAGCAGCCCGATCAGTGCGAGGAACAGCAGCGCGAATAGCCCGTTTTGCAGCTTCAGATGCCAGCGCAGTTTGGAGTCCAGTTTCATCCCCGTAGCCTTTCCCCGTCCAGGCGGCGGATGGAAAATACCAGGAAAACGGCGCTAAAGAGCAGAAAAAAGGCGCCGTCGCCGCTGTCGATCAAGCCCCGGTTGAAGCTCTCGAAATGCTTCAGCAGGGAAAAATAGTGCAGCAGGCTGTCCGGGTCGGCCGCCGCCATATTGATCACCCACAGGCCGAGAGAGGCGCCCAGGCTGGCGATTCCGGCCACGCTGGGGGAGTCGGTGAGGGTGGAAAAATACAGGCCGAGGGCGGCGAAACAGGATGCCAACAGCAGTAGGCCGAGCAGGTTGGCGGCCAGCAGCCCGAGATCGATGGAGCCGCCGGCATACAGGCCGAGAGCCATGGCCAGGGCCAACCCGATAATAAGCGCTAGAAACAGCAGCAAGCCGAAAAATTTGCCGAGGACGATCTCGGTCATCGACAGCGGCGCGGACAGCAGCAGGCTGAGCGTGCGGTTGCGCCGCTCTTCGGCGATCAGGCGCATGCTCAGCAAGGGCGTGGCCATCAGCAGGATCACGGCGGCGCTGGCAAAAAGCGGTGCGACGATGTACTCGGTAATGCCCGGCGGGTTGGCCAACTGCTCCAACTGGGGCTGGACGGCTAGGAAACTATCGATTTGCGCGAGAAAAATATAGGCCAGGACGGCTTGCAGAACGGCCAACACGCTCCAGGCCAGAGGCGTGCCGAATAGGCCCTTGAGTTCCTTGGCGGCCAGGGTAAGTATCATACGAGTGCCTCGCTCCGTGTCAGGTGGACGAAAACCTCCTCCAGGCTGGTCTGCGCCGGCTGCAGCCGGAACAGCCCCCATCGACGCTCCGCCGCCAGCGCGACCAGGGTGTCGGTGGGGTCGCCGCCGGGAGCGAAATGCAGACGCCACAAGCCGTCTTCCGCCGCTTCCACCCGACTGACGCCGTTTATCGCCTCCAACTCGCCCGGCGCGGGCGGGTGACGCAGCCCGACTTCCAGTGTATTGCCTTGGCGGTAGCGGCGCAGCGCGTCTATGCTGTCGCTGAACACCAATTGGCCTTGATGCATGATTTGCACCCGGTCGCAGATGCTTTCCACCTCCGGCAGGATGTGGGTGGAGAGGATAACGCTGTGCTCGCCTCCCAATTCCCGGATCAGCTCGCGGATTTCCCGGATCTGGATGGGGTCGAGGCCGACGGTCGGCTCGTCCAGGATTACCACGCGTGGGTTATGCACGATGGCCTGGGCGATGCCCACCCGCTGCTGGTAGCCTTTCGATAGCGAGCCGATGAGTTTGCCGCCGGCTTGATCCAGGCCGCAGCGCAGCTTGGCGCGTTCGACCAGTGCGGACATCTGCTTGCGTGGGACGCGGTGCAGCTTGGCGCTGAGGGTCAGGAACTCGTGCACGCTCAAGTCGCGGTAGAGCGGCGGCGTCTCGGGCAAATAACCGATCAAGGCTTTGGCGGCCTTGGGCCGCTCCAGCAGGTCGATGCCGCAAATTTCTATGCTGCCGCTGCTGGGCGCGAGATTGCCCGTAAGCATTTGCATAGTGGTGGATTTGCCTGCGCCGTTGGGGCCGAGGAAGCCCAACACCTCGCCCTGGCGCAGTTCGAAACCGACGCCGTTTACCGCCGTATGCGAGCCGTAACGGCGGGTCAGGTCGCTAGCTAAAAGGGTGATTTCGTTCATAAAGTGTGCGGAGCGTGAAGTCCGGGCGCTAGGAGGTAAGGAAGATGCGGTTCACAAGCCGGTTGCCGAATGCGCTGGGTGAGAGCGAGTCTTTAATTTGCGAAGCACGCAATATAACTCAAGATATGCCACAATTGTAGCCTTCACGGCTAAGGCTGCTCACCCGGTTCATTATTTTCCCTATAACAATCCCTGCGCTTAATCCCAAATGAATGCAAAATTTCTCGTTTCCTTGTTAGGCACTCTGCTGCTGGTAGCGTGTGCTCCCTTGTCGCTGAAACCGGTTGCGCCTCAAGAGGTGGCCAAGCCGTCCGCCGAAGCCATGGCGGCGTCCCCGGACGCGGAGGCGAAGCCGCTGGATGCGGAGGCAAAATCGCAGGACACGGCGAATCTGCCGAAGCTCGATCTGAACGAGCAGATACTCTATGAATTCCTCCTCGCCGAAGTGGCGGGGCAGCGCGGTCATTATCCTTTGTCCGCCGAGGCTTATCTCGATCTGGCCGAGTCGACGCGCGATCCGCGCCTGGTCGAACGCGCCGCCGAGGTCGCCTTGTTCAGCCGGCGCCTGGACTTGGCGCACCGGGCGGCGCGTCTCTGGCTGGATTTGGCGCCGGATTCGGTCAAGAGCCAGCAAACCATGGCGGCGGTTCTGATAGCGGAAAAAAAACTCGGCGAGGCTCGCCCCATCCTGGAAAAGCTGATTGCCGGCAACCGGACCCGCGAGGATCGCGGCTTTCTGGGTCTAGGCGATTTGTTGGCCAAGCAACCCGATAAACAAGCGGTTCTGGGCCTGGTACAAGACTTGGTGCGGCCTTACCCGGATGTGCCCGAGGCGCACTTCGTTTTGGCCCAGGCGGCTTGGAACGCCGGCCGGCATGATTTGGCCTTGAGCGAGATAGCCGCAGCCTTGCGTTTGCGCCCCGACTGGGAGATGGCGGCCTTGACCCAGGGGCGCCTGCTTCCTTCCGCCGCCGAGTCCCTGGCGTTTTACCGCGCTTATTTGCAGGATCACCCGAAGGCGGCCGACATCCGCCTGGCTTATGCCCGTTTGCTGATCGACGGCAAGAACTACGCCGAAGCGCAGCGGGAATTCCATCGCTTGATGACGGATTTTCCGGGTAACCCCGACGTCAGCGTGGCGGTGGGGCTGTTGTCTCTGCAGTTGAAGGATTACGCGGCGGCTGACGTGTATTTGCAGCAGGCGCTGGCGCAGCATTACCGGGACCCGGATACCGTCTATCTCTATCTCGGCCAACTCGAAGAGAGCCGCAATCAATGGGAGCATGCGCTGTTTTGGTATGGCAAGGTCGGCGAGGGCGCGCAGTTTGTCCCGGCCCAGGTTCGCTATGCGGGCGCGCTGGCGAAGCTCGGCCGCTTGGACGATGCCCGCAAACATTTGCAGACGGTGGCGGCTCAGCACGCTTCCATCGCCGTGGTGCTGCTCCAGGCCGAGGCGCAATTGTTGCGTGAGGCCAAGCAGTACCGGGCGGCTTACGATCTGCTCGACCGGGCACTGAAGAAGCACCCCAAGGATCTCGATTTGTTGTACGACCACGCCATGCTGGCCGAGAAAGTCGGCCGCGTCGATGTGCTGGAGCGGGATTTGCGCAAGCTGATCCAGCTTAAGCCGGATCATGCGCAAGCCTACAACGCCTTGGGGTATACCTTGGCGGACCGCGGCGAGCGCTTGGACGAGGCGCAGCGCTTGATCGAGAAGGCCTTGAAGCTGGCGCCCGACGATGCGTTTTCGCTGGACAGCCTGGGCTGGGTGTATTACCGCCGCGGCCAATTGGCCAAGGCCGAGGCGACCCTGCAGCACGCGCTGAGCCTTCGCCCCGACCCCGAAATAGCCGCGCATCTGGGCGAGGTGCAGTGGATGGAGGGCCGTCACGACGAGGCTCAGGAGACGTGGCGCAAGGCCTTGCAAGCTTCGCCGGAAAACGAGCCGCTGCAGGCCGTGATGAAAAAATTCTATCCCGAAGGGCTGGCCGGGAAGCCGTAATGCGGTTTGTAGTTGCATTGCGCCGCGCAAGCCCGCAGGTGTTGCTGCTGGCTTTGCTGGCCGGCTGCGCCGGATTGCCGCCTACTGCGCCGGTTTTGGCGCCGGCCGGACTGCCGGGCAAGGTGCTCACGGTTTTCAATATGAATGGCCGCATCGGGGCGCGCTACGACGGCAAGGGTTTTTACGGCAATGTGCGCTGGCGGCATGATGCGGCCGGCGACGAGGTTTGGCTTCTATCTCCCCTCGGTCAGGCGGTGGCCCAACTGACACGGGACGCCGGCGGCGTGGACCTGCTCACGTCCGACCAGCGGCGCTTTCATGCCGCCGATGCGGAGACGCTGACCGAGGATGTGCTGGGCTGGCGCTTGCCCTTGCAAGGCTTGGCGTACTGGGTGCAGGGCCGTCCCGCGCCGGGCGGCGGCGCGGAGGCGCGCGAGGCGACGGCGGATGGCGGCGTGCGGCTGCGTCAAGCGGGTTGGACGATAGAGCTGGACAAGTTTTCCGTTGTGGACGGCGCATCCTTGCCGGGTAGCGTGAGCTTACGCCGCGACGGACTGGAAGTGAAGCTGGCGGTGGAGCGCTGGCAGGTGGGCCGGGAATGATCGTGTCGGACAAGGGCGGCTACCCCGCCCCAGCCAAGCTCAATCTTTTTCTGCACGTGGTGGGGCGGCGCCCGGACGGATACCATCTGCTGCAAAGCGTTTTCCGTTTTATCGATTACGGCGATACCCTCTATTTCGAGGTGCGTGCGGATGGCGAGATAAGGCGCGTCAATGCCGTGGCGGGCTTGGACGACCCGGACAAGGATTTGTGCGTGCGCGCCGCCCGCCTGTTGCAGCAGGCCACCGGCTGCGGCCTGGGGGTGGATATACGGCTGGAAAAGCGCCTGCCCATGGGCGGCGGCCTGGGCGGCGGCAGTTCCGACGCGGCCACCGTGCTGCTGGCGCTGAACCGCCTGTGGCGGCTCGATCTGGGCCGCGAGCGCTTGCAACAAATGGGCTTGCAGTTGGGGGCCGACGTGCCGGTATTCGTGTTCGGGCGCAGCGCCTTCGCCGAGGGTGTGGGCGAGCTTCTCCAGCCGGTGGATTTGCCCCGCGCCTGGTACGTGGTTCTGGTTCCGCCGGTGGCGGTGCCGACCGCCGAAATTTTTGCCAGCCGGGAATTGACACGGGATACGATTCCAATCAAAATAGCGGACTTTTCGAAGGGCCAGTGGCACAAGGAACTGGGTCAGAGGCGAAACGACCTCGAACCTGTAGTGTGCCGCAACTACCCGCAAGTGGCCGAATATTTAGCTTGGTTGAAGCAATTCGGCGCGGCGCGGATGACCGGATCGGGGGCGTGCGTTTTCGCCGGCTTCGAGACGCAGGGCGAGGCGGAGCGGGTTTTCCTGCAAAAGCCGGCGCACATGGAAGGCTTCATGGCGCAGGGCCTGGACCGGCATCCTTTATGGGAGTTGGTCGAGTAGTTTTTACAGGGGTGTCGCCAAGTGGTAAGGCACCGGATTTTGATTCCGGCATCCGTTGGTTCGAATCCAGCCACCCCTGCCAAATTCAAAAAGGGGCGGATTATCCGCCCCTTTGGTATTGAGGAATAGAGCGTGGCAAACCGCGACCTGATGATCTTCACCGGCAATGCAAACCCCAAGCTTGCCGAAGATGTGGCTAGACATCTCAATTCCCGCCTCGGGCGCGCCACCGTCGGCCGCTTCAGCGACGGCGAGGTGATGGTCGAGATTCTCGATCATGTTCGCGGCAAGGACGTGTTCGTGCTGCAATCCACTTCGTCGCCGACCAACGACAACCTGATGGAACTCATGGTCATCGTCGATGCGCTCAAGCGCGCTTCGGCAGGCCGGATTACCGCGGTTATTCCGTATTTCGGCTATGCCCGCCAGGATCGCCGTCCCCGCTCGGCGCGGGTGGCGATCACCGCGAAAGTGGTGGCCGACATGCTCGCGGGCGTCGGCGTCGACCGCTTGCTGACCATGGACCTGCACTCCGACCAGATTCAAGGCTTTTTCGATATTCCGGTAGACAACATCTATGCGACCCCGGTATTGCTGGGCGATATTTGGAAGCAGAATTTCAATAATCTGATGGTGGTGTCTCCCGACGTCGGCGGCGTGGTGCGCGCAAGGGCCATTGCCAAGCGGCTCGACACCGAACTGGCGATTATCGACAAGCGCCGTCCCAAGCCCAATGTGGCCAAGGTGATGCACATCATCGGCGATGTAAAAGACCGCAATTGCGTGCTGATGGACGACTTGGTGGATACCGCCAATACCCTGTGCGCCGCCGCAGCGGCGCTCAAGGAGCATGGAGCTGCCAGCGTGCGCGCCTACTGTACCCATGCGGTGCTGTCCGGCCCGGCTATCGAGCGTGTCGAAGCTTCCGCGCTGGACGAACTGGTTGTGACGGATACCATCCCGCTACGCAGCGATGCGCTGAACTGCACGCGTATTCGCCAGGCTTCCATCGCCGAACTGCTGGCCGAGACGGTGCGGCGCATCAATAACGACGAATCGGTGAGTTCGTTGTTTATCGAATAAGTTTTTTAATCGGGAAACCTGGTCGCGGGTGACCCATCATTTGGAGTAAGCCATGAAAATTGAAATCAGCGCCAAAAAGCGTGAGTTGCAGGGAACGAGTGCGAGCCGCCGCCTGCGCAAAACGGGTAGTGTTCCGGGTGTGGTCTACGGTGCGGGCGAGCCTGCCGTGGCGATCGAGTTGGATCACAACACCTTGTACCACAGCTTGAAAAAAGAAGCCTTCCATTCCTCCGTGCTGACCCTGGACATCGATGGCGCGAAGCAGCAAGTGCTGTTGCGCGACACCCAGCAGCACGGTTTCAAGCCGCTGGTATTGCATGTGGACTTCCAGCGGGTAGACCCGAAGGAAAAAATCCACATGAAAGTGCCGTTCCACTTCATCAACGCCGATGTCGCTCCAGGCGTGAAACTGTCGCACGGCGTCATCGCCCACCTCATGACCGAGGCCGACGTAGCCTGCCTGCCGAAAGATCTGCCGGAGTTCATCGAAGTGAACTTGGCCGAACTGGAAGTCGGCCATTCCATCCACTTGTCCCAGCTCAAGCTGGCCAAGGGCGTGGAATTCGTCGACCTGCACCACAATAATGACAAGGCCGTGGTCTCGATACCGGCGCCTCGCGGCGGTGTGGTGGCTGAAGAAGCTGCGGAATAATACCGTTTCGCTATTGACCGGCATGCAAAACCCGTCGCAGCGGTATGGCGCGACGGGTTTTGTTTTTAAGCGCACGGCAATATGACTCCGCACAAGGGTATCCGCCTCGTCGTCGGTTTGGGAAATCCCGGCCGGGAATATGAAGATACCCGGCACAACGCCGGATTTTGGTGGGTGGAGCGGATTGCCGCGCAACTGGGTGCCGGTTTCAAGGTCGAAGCCAAGTTCCATGGCAGGGCGGCGCGCGCCGCGTTGAACCACCGCGACGTCTGGCTGTTGCAGCCGCAGACTTACATGAACGCCAGCGGCCGCTCGGTTTCCGCGCTGGCGGGTTTTTTCAAGATAGAGCCGGAGGAAATCCTGGTGGCTCACGACGAGCTCGACTTGCCGCCGGGCGCCGCGCGCCTCAAGCAGGGCGGGGGCCACGCCGGCCACAACGGCTTGCGGGATATCGCTGCCAGCCTGAAAACGCCGGGTTTTTGGCGCTTGCGCTTAGGGATAGGCCACCCCGGCGACCGTGCGCAAGTGTCCGATTTTGTCCTCGACGCGCCGCGCCGTGAAGAGTACGAATTGATCGACGAGGCGCTGGACCGCAGTTTGGCCGTCCTGCCCCACCTCGTCGTAGGCGATTTTGCCGCCGCGATGCAAATACTGCATGCGGCATCTAAGAAAAAGGATGAGCCATGAAATGCGGAATCGTAGGACTGCCCAATGTCGGCAAGTCCACCCTGTTCAACGCCATTACCGAAGCCGGTATTGCCGCCGAAAACTATCCTTTCTGCACCATCGAACCCAATGTCGGTATCGTCGAAGTCCCCGACGCGCGCTTGGACGCCCTGTCGGCCATCGTCAATCCGCAGAAGGTGCAGCACGCGGTGGTGGAATTCGTCGATATCGCCGGTTTGGTGGCGGGCGCCTCCAAGGGCGAAGGCCTGGGGAATAAATTTCTCGCCAACATCCGCGAAACCGATGCCATCGCCCACGTGGTGCGCTGCTTCGAGGATGAGAACGTGGTGCACGTGGCGGGCAAAATCGATCCCCTCTCCGACATCGAGGTCATCGACACCGAACTTGCGCTGGCCGATATGGCCACGGTGGAAAAGGCGCTGGCGCGCTATTCCAAGGCCGCCAAGTCCGGCGGCGACAAGGAGGCGGCTCGCCTGGTGGTCGTTCTGGACAAAGTGCGCGCCCACCTCGACGCCGTTCAGCCGGTTCGCAGCCTCGCCTTGGGCGAAGAGGAAAAGGAGCTGATCGCGCCTTTGTGCTTGCTCACTATCAAGCCCACGATGTACATCGCCAACGTCGCCGAAGGCGGCTTCGACGACAATCCCCTGCTGGATCGGGTACAGGCCTTCGCGGCGAAGCAGGGCGCGCCGGTGGTGGCGATCTGTGCTTCCCTGGAGGCGGAAATCGCCGATCTCGACGCCGAGGACAAGAAAGCCTTCCTCGCCGACATGGGGCTGGACGAGCCTGGCCTGAACCGCGTCATCCGCACCGCCTACAGCCTGCTCGGCTTGCAGACCTACTTCACCGCCGGCGTGAAGGAAGTCCGCGCCTGGACCGTGCGTATCGGCGCCTCCGCGCCGCAAGCCGCCGCCGTCATTCACACCGATTTCGAGCGTGGCTTCATCCGCGCCGAGGTTATCGCCTACGACGACTTTATCGCTTGCAAAGGCGAGCAAGGCGCCAAGGAGGCCGGAAAAATGCGTTTGGAAGGCAAGGAATACATCGTGCAGGACGGCGATGTGATGCACTTCCGCTTCAATGTCTGACGGGCTTTGCGCGGTATAAACTTTGCCATCCCTTAGCGGAGGCTTCCGGGCTTCCCGGTTAAGAGCTTTTGTGTGCGGCCTAATTGGCGGCTTTTTGCGTTGACGGCCAAACAAACGATTGGTATATTATGGCGTATATTGATGTCAGTGAATCGGACCTAAGCCATGCCTGCCCAGAAAACCGATTTGGATACGATCGTTAGCCGAGCCGCGGAGCTGATTCGCAAGCAGGGCTACCATAAAACCAGCATGGCTGAACTTGCCGAGGCTTGCGGCTTGTTGAAAGGCAGCCTCTATCATTATTTTCCGAGTAAGGAGGCCTTGGCCATCGCCGTGATGGGACGCGTCCGCGACTATTTCGAGCATGAAGTATTTCGCTGGGCTTATGCGGACGAGCTGTCGCCGCAGGAGCGCCTCGATAGGATGGCCTTGGAAACCGAGCGCTATTTTTTGCGGGGCGAAGGGGGGTGCCTGATGGCTAACTTTGCCTTGGGAACGATAGACCTCGTTCCCGAATTCGGCATGATTGTGAAGCGCTACTTTCAAGACTGGATCGACGCGCTAAGCCATGTGCTGCGGTCTAAATATTCCACGGATATGGCGCGGCAGAAAGCCGAACAAGCGGTCGCCGAGATTCAGGGCGCCATTTTGCTGATGCGCGTATTCAAGGATGCGGAGTATTTCATTCGGGCCAACCGAAAAATAGCGGCCGATTTTCGGGGCGCCTAAACCCCCCTTTTTTTAAGCTCAAAACTACCAATCGTTTGTTTTATTTAAGAGGGGTTATTTATGAAAGGAATTTTTTTGAAACTGCGCGGGGGCCAGCTTAGCCCGCTTCCGGTGCCGCCATTATTTCACGTCGCGCTTACTTGGTTGGGTGGGTTTGTTGCCATAGCGGCGGTTGCGCTGATGGCGGATGTTAATCGCATGCCCCTTGTTCTGGGTTCGTTCGGCGCATCGTGCGTGCTGATATTCGGGTATCCCGAGAGCCCGTTTTCACAGCCGAGGAACGTCATCGGTGGCCATTTTCTGGCTTCTTTGACGGGCCTGGCTTTCTTTGCATTGTTCGGATTCTACTGGTGGAGCATGGCCCTTGCCTTGGCTAGCGCTATTGCTGTCATGCAGCTAACTAAAACCGTGCATCCTCCGGCCGGGTCGAACCCCTTAATCATTATGCTGTCTGGAGCCTCCTGGCCCTTCTTGCTAACCCCGACGCTTTATGGGTCCGTTATTTTGCTGGCGGTCGCGCTGATTTTTCACGGCTTGGTAAAAGGCCGGGTATACCCAAAATACTGGGTTTAGCCGAGTAATCACAGGCTAAGAAGCTGTTTTAATAAATCCTGAGCCCGCGTTCCCCCGGCCACTCCACCCGAGGACAAGGAGGCGCTAAGCCCGTGAGGGCTAGGCGCGGCGAGCGCCGTTTGCTTATGCCAAATCAGCGAGACGTAACGACGCCCTCGCGGGCTTATCGCCTCAACCCTCCACCCGCAAGGGGTAGGCCGTGGTTGTAAAACCGATAAATCGGCAACAACCACGCTCCGGGCCGGTGGCAAGCGGGTCCCAGGGCTTTGTTGCGGGCCGCTTA
>JAIOJO010000331.1 GCA_019911985.1 Sulfuricellaceae bacterium
CCGGCAGCAGCAGGGCGCGGTGCAGTCGGCGGCGCAGGCGCTGGCGCTGGCCGATAACCAATACCGGGAAGGTACCGTGAGTTACCTGAACGTGGTCGCGGCGCAAGCCGCCTCGCTGAACGCGGATAGAAGCAGCCTGGATATCGCCGGCCGCCGCCTGCTGGCCAGCGTGGCCTTGCTCAAGGCGCTGGGGGGCGGGTGGAGGCAAGACGCGGCGAAGTGACGGAAAACGCGCCGCCGCGCCCGGAGCGCGATGGGCTATAATCGGCGCAGCCCATACCGGATATATACCGATACCCATGCATAACGCCAGCCCGAAAAAACGCTTGTTCGAGAGCTTCGCCCGCGTCGCCAAGGCGATGGCGAGCCCCAACCGCCTGGAATTGCTGGAAGCGCTGGCCCAGGGTGAGCGGGGCGTGGACGGCTTGGCGCAGGCCAGCGGCATGTCGGTGGCGAATACCTCCCACCACCTGCAAATTTTGCGCGACGGCGGGCTGGTGCTATCCCGGCGGGAAGGGGCGCAGATCATCTACCGCCTCAGCGACGACCATATTCCCGCCATTCTTTCGGGTATCCGGCAGATCGCGGAAAGGCAGCTTGCCGAGGTGGAGCGCATCGTGCGCGATAACTTCGATTCCCGCGACACCCTCACCCCGGTGCGGCGTGCGGAGCTCATCGACCTGGTGCATTCCGGCGAGGCCGTGGTGATCGACGTACGGCCGCCGGTGGAGTACGAGTCCGGGCACATTCCGGGGGCGGTGAATATCCCCTTGGAGCAACTCGCCAAGCACCTGGACCGCCTGCCGCCCGGCCAGGAAGTCGTCGCTTACTGCCGCGGCCCTTACTGCCTGCTGGCTTTCGACGCCGTCGAGGAATTGCGCAAGCGCGGCTACCGCGCCCGCCGCCTGGAAGACGGTTTCCCCGAGTGGAAAGCGGAGCAGCTCCCGGTCGAGGGGAAAAAAGACTAGCCTTTTCCGGTAACGGCCCGGCGGGCCGTTATCGGCCAAAATATACTTGACATTCCTTTAGGTGTTTGTTCATAATACATTCAAGTATTCGTTTGAATGTTTATCGACAGAGGAGTTCGCCATGTTTTTCAGACAGCATTTATCCCAGGAAGCCACGCTTTCCTATCTCTTCGGCTGCGGTTCGCTGGGCCACGCCGTGGCGGTCGACCCGGTGGCCGGCGACGAGGACTGGTTCCTGCAGGAAGCCGCCAGCCAGAACGTCAAGATCAGCCATGTCATCGACACCCACGTCCACGCCGACCATTATTCCGGCGGACGGGCGCTGGCGGAGCGGCTGGGCGCGCGCTATTGCCTGCACGAGGCCAACCAGGGGCGCGTTTCCTTTCCCTTCCATGCGCTGACGGACGGCGACGTGATCGAGGCCGGCAACGTGGCGGTGAAAGTGCTCCACACCCCCGGCCACACCCCGGACAGCATCTGCCTGCTGGTCTCCGACAATCGCCGCAGCCTCGATCCCTGGTTCGTGCTCACCGGCGACACGCTGTTCGTCGGTTCCATCGGCCGCCCCGATCTCGCCGGCAAGGGCCGGGAATGGGCGGAACAACTGTTCGACAGCCTGCACGGCAAATTGCTGTCGTTGTCCGACGCGGTGGAAATCTTCCCCGGCCACACCTCGGGCAGCGTTTGCGGCGCGGGCATTTCCGGCAAGCCTTCGTCCACCGTCGGCTTCGAGAAGCGCTTCAATCCAGGCTTGCAGATCACCAATAAGGATGACTTCGTCGCCTACATCCTGGCCGACATCCCGCCCCGTCCGGCGGAGATGGAACGCATCGTCGCCGCCAACCTGGGGCAGGCGGCATGAGCCACGTGCTGCGCGACGAGTACCGGGAATACCGCTACGGCATCCGCGACAACTTCGTGCAGTTCTCGCACCAGTTGTTCCAGGTGTTCCTGGTGGGCATGACCATCGGCATGTTGCGCACCGTGGTGCCGGCCTTGGGGGAATCCGAGTTCGGCGTGCCCAAGGGCTCTTTCCTGCTGCTCACCACCTTTGTCGTGGCCTTCGGTTTCGTCAAGGGTACCCTTAACTTCGTCGCCGGACGGCTGTCCGAGCGCATCGGGCGGCAGAAGGTGCTGCTATTGGGCTGGGGCGCGGCCTTGCCGATTCCTTTCCTGATCCTTTACGCCCAGAACTGGAACTGGATCGTCGCCGCCACCGTGTTGCTCGGCATCAACCAGGGACTCACCTGGTCCATGACCCAGACCGCCAAGCTCGACCTCACCCGCCCCGACCAGCGCGGACTGGTGATCGGGTTGAATGAGTTTTCCGGCTACGTCGGCCTAGCCGTGGCGGGCATCGTTACCGCGTATATGGCGACCGCCTTCGGGGCGCGCCAAGGATTGCTGATATTCGGCCTGGTGGTGATCCTGCTGGCCATTCTGCTGACCTTGCTGTGGGTGAAGGACACCCTGGGCTGGGCCAAGGCCGAAGGCGTGAAGCACGCGGCGGGCAAGGCCACGGGGCCGAAACCGCGCTATCCCGTCAACATCGCCGATGCGCCATCCACCTGGGAAGTGTTCTCGCTGATGTCCTGGCGCGACCGGCGCATGGCGGCCTTCAGCCAAGCCGGGCTGGTGGAGAAATTCGTCGATGCCTTGGTGTGGGTGTTTTACCCGGCATTCCTTTACCAGCATGGGCTTTCCCTGGCCAATGTCGGCTGGGTGGTGGGCGTCTACGGCTTTGTCTGGGGCGGTTCGCAGTTCTTCACCGGCAAGCTGTCCGACCATATCGGGCGGCAAAAGCCCATCGTCTGGGGGATGTGGATTTGCGGCGGGGGCGTAGCGCTGATGTTGCTCGGCCAGGGCGTCGCCTGGTGGTCGTTTTCGGCGGCGGTGACCGGCTTCGGCATGGCGCTGCTGTATCCCAACCTGTCAGCGGCGGTGTCCGACATCGCCCACCCCAATTGGCGCGGCTCGGCCATCGGCATCTACCGTTTCTGGCGTGACTTGGGCTACGGCATCGGCGCCCTGGCGCTGGGCATCGTGGCCAGTTGGAGCGGGGCGATGGAAGAGAGTTTCTGGTTCGTCGCCGCCGCGATGTTCCTGTCCGGCCTGCTAGTATGGGTTTGGGGGGAAGAAACCCACCCGCGCCTCAACCCCGCGGCCTGAAAAGGAGAATGCCATGAAACTCGGCCTGGTGATTTATATCGCGGACAGCGAAACCGCCTGGAACGCCTTTCGCCTGGGGATTTTTTCCCTCAAGCAGGGAGACGCGGTATCCGCCTTCCTGCTCGGCAAGGGGGTCGAGTGCAGCGGCATCGACACGGCCAGCTTCAAGGTGACGGAGATGATGGAACAGTTCGCCGCCGCCGGCGGAGAATTGCTCGCCTGCGGCACCTGCCTGCAGTTGCGCCATAGCGAAGGCGGTGGCGTGTGCTCGATTTCCACCATGGCCGATTTGCACCGCCTGGTGCGCGAGTGCGACAAGGTTTTGACGTTTTGAGAGCGTTCGGGAGATGAAGATGTTTATCGGAAAAACCACCTTCGCGGCGCTGGTCTTGGCCTGTGCGGCGCTACCCGCTTTTGCCGCCGAGAGTCCTGCGGTGAAGGAGCTGGAGGCCTATTTCGAATTCGCCGAATACGGCGGCGCCACCATCCTGCCGGAGCAGATACCGGCGGCGGACTGGAAGAACATCCACGTGATCGACGCGCGGGATGCCGGGCAGTACCAAAGGGAACACATTCCCGGCGCGGTGAACATCGACTGGCGCCAGGTGCTGGCACGCCGCAGCGAACTGCCCACCGACAAGATGGTGCTGGTCTACTGCAATTCCGGCACCTTGTCCGCCCAGGCCGGGCTGGCGTTGCGGGTGGCGGGCATGGACAACGTGCGCATCCTGCAGGGCGGTTTCGGCGAGTGGAAGGCCAAGGGCGGGTTCGAGGCTTACCAACGAACTGCCCGGAACATCAGCGATTAACCGAAGTCATCCGTGAAGCGGGAGAAAACGTCATGAAATTCCTATTCATACTCAACGATCCGCCCTATGGAACCGAGCGCAGCTATAACGGCTTCCGCCTTGCCCGTGCCCTGTCCAAGCACGAGGGCAACGAGATACGCATCTTCCTGCTGGGCGATGCGGCCCTGTGCGCCAAGGCCGGCCAGAAGGTGCCAGAGGGGTTTTACAACATCGAGTTTTTCGCCCAAAGCATTCTTCGCCGCAAAGGCGAGATTGGCGTCTGCGGCGTTTGTATGGAGGCCCGCGCGCTCAAGGACGAGGAGCTGATCGGCGGTGCGCGGCATGCCACGCTGGAGCAGTTGGCCGAATGGACGATGTGGGCCGACAAGGTGATAACGTTCTAAAAATTTTTGCCTAATATTCAAAAGTTCTATTGAATTTAATATTGCCCGTCTTGCCGCATGGGTTGCGGCAGGGGGGCTTAAGGAGGACGACATGACTTCCATCGCTATTCTCGCCGGGATGCTGACCGGTATTGTATTGGGGCTGTTCGGCAGCGGCGGTTCCATTGTAACCGTCCCCGCCCTGATGTATTTGCTGCATATCGAGCCCAAGTCCTCCATTGCCATGGGACTCGGCATCGTCGCCACGACCGCCACCATTTCGTCCGTGGACAATTGGCGCCGTGGGAACGTCAACCTCAAGACTGCCGCATTTTTCGCCCTATTCGGGGTAGTAGGCACCTACGGAGGTACTCGTCTGGGGGTGCATGCCCCGGTGATTTTCCAGTTGGGCTTGTTCGCCCTGGTGATGTATGCCGCCTCCATCAGAATGCTCCAGTCCAGGCCAGCCGTGATGGCCAGCGCGCCCCTCATC
>JAIOJO010000332.1 GCA_019911985.1 Sulfuricellaceae bacterium
GAAAAGCGCTGGCCGGATCAAGAGTCGGGCTGCTCCACCAAGCCGCGCAAGCGCTCGACTTCCCGGCGCAATTCGCCGACTTGGCGCTCCAGTTCGGCTAGCCGCTCCGAACTCGACGGCGCCGCCTCGCCGCCCGCCGCCACCGCCGGAAAATCCTCAGCCCGCACCGCACCGCTGAACAGGTGCGCATAGCGCGATTCGCGCCGCCCCGGCTCGCGCGGCAGCTTCATCACGAAAGGCCCGTCGCGGCGTTCCGCCAACTGCGTCAGCACGGCTTCCACCTCGTTCACATCGGCGAACTCGCACAAGCGGTTGGTGTGCGTGCGCAGCTCCCCCGGCGTTTGCGGGCCGCGCAGCAACAGCACGCAGACGATGCCCAGTTCCTGCGCGGTGAATTTCAGGATGCCGAACGCGCTGTTGCAAAAGCGCTGCTGAAACTTCTTCACCCGGCTGCCGTAGCCGGACTTGTCCGAGACCAGGCGTTTTTTCACCAGCTCGTCCGCCGTCCGCTGCACCGTCTCCTCGTCCAAGTCCAGCACCGGGTCGCGGCTGCTCTTCTGGTTGCAAGCATTGGTCAGCGCATTGAGCGAAAGCGGGTATTGCTCGGGCACGGTGATTTCTTTTTCGATCAGGCAGCCGATAAGGCGGGCTTCGTGGGGCGTGAGATTGATGTCCAAGACGGGGATTCCGATGCTAAAGATTAAGGAGCCTCTGATTAAGGCGCACGGGGATGGCGTTGCGTCAAAAGCCGGAGGCTGCAAGGCGCGCGACGCCGGTCGTAGCGAGCCTACGATGCCAAGGAGCGCAACGCCGCAGACGCCGGCTTTTGACACAACCCTTACGGGACGGGGTTTTGCGGGCGCCGGGCAGTGTCGCTCGACGCTTGTGTGGAATGACCACACCGCGCGCCTCGCTTCGTGCCCGGCATCCCGCAAAACCCCGTCGCGACCCCGTGCGACTTAATCAGAGGCTCCTTAAGTTATTGCGATAATCCGCTGTTTCCGCACAGGCCGCAGTCCGGGTATATTCCGCCTACCCTCTAGCAAGGAAAATGTTCGGATGGAAATGACGCTGCTGCTGGTTTTATTCGCCCTGGTTTGGTTGTGGTACGACAGTTTGCGCGCGCGGGAGGCGGCGCTGCAGGCGGGGAAGGCGGCTTGCCGGCGGCAGGGCATGCAATTTCTCGATGACACCTTGGCGCTGGCATCCTTACGCTTGGGCCGGAACCGGCGAGGGCAAACGGTTTTGCGGCGGGTTTACCGTTTCGAATTTAGCGATACCGGCAATAACCGGCTATCGGGCAGTGTCGTCATGGCGGGTGGCCGGGTAGACGATGTAATCCTGGCGGTTTTTCTCGACCCCGAATAAGACCTTGTCCGCACATCTCTCTGGATGCATTCCCCGCTGCTTGCGGCTCGGTATTGTGCTCCGTGCGAGGGCGATTATAGCGGCTTGAACAGCGCGGATAGCTCCCGTTCCAGCAAGGAGGCGTTGCCCAAGTTAAGCTCCACTAGACGGCGCAGATTGGTCAGGCTATCCACGTCGATGTGGCGGCAAGCGATGCCGATGAGTCCGTCCTCGCGGTGCGCAATAGAGCCTTCCATGACGATTTGTTCGCTATCCTCGCCTAAAGAAAGGGATAGGCGGCATTCCGATCCCAACGGGAGTTCGGCAACAGAGGCAAGGTCGACCAAGGCCCCCTTAAGCGCAATGTCCGCGAGTTTGCCGCGGTGGGTGGCGCCGGCGCATTGCAATTCGATGTCCGCGTGAAAGGGAATGCGCGAAAACAGGCGGTGGTCGCGCGTGCTGCGACTTGATTTCATGATGGACTCCGAGGGCGGTAGGAAAGCGGAAAGTCCTTTCCATCATAGCATTCCGACCGAATGCGGCAAGGGGGCGGAAGCTTCACCGCTCTTTGCGCGGTATACTAAGCGCCCGGATCATAAACCCAGGGGATGGCCGGAAAAACGGCTTAAACACGATGACGCAGGCTCATCCGACGCCTACACCGAATCCTGCCTATGTCGGACGCTTTGCTCCGACGCCGAGCGGCCCTTTACATTTCGGCTCGCTGCTCGCGGCCGTGGGCAGCTATCTCGAAGCCCGCAGCCGGGGCGGGGCCTGGCGGGTGCGCATGGAGGATATCGACCGGCCGCGCGTGCAGCCGGGCGCGGCGGAAGGCATCGTGCGCATCTTGGATGCCTTGGGGATGGCTTGGGACGGCGAGATTCTGTACCAGAGCCAGAGGGACGAGGCCTACCGCGAGGCGTTGCGCGAGTTGGAGCGGCTTGGCGCGGTTTACCCTTGTGCTTGCACGCGCAAGGAAATCGCCGATTCCAGCCTTGGCGGACCGGCGGGACCGGTGTATTCCGGTGCGTGCCGCCAGGGCTTGTCCTCCAGGCGCGCACCGTGCGCCGCACGGGTTCGGACAGTGGCCGATGTGCTGGTATTCGACGATAGCTTGCAGGGGCGCATCGCTCAATCGGTGGAGCGCGAAGTGGGCGATTTCGTGGTTCGCCGTGCCGACGGGCAATTCTCCTACCAGTTGGCCGTCGTGGTGGACGATGCCGAGCAGGGAATCAGCGATGTCGTGCGCGGCATCGATCTGATCGATTCCACGCCGCGCCAAATTTACCTGCAAAGCTTGCTGGGCTTGCCTACGCCATCCTATCTTCATCTGCCCGTCGCCGTGAACGGGCGGGGCGAGAAACTCAGCAAGCAGACACGGGCTCCCGCGGTGAGTTGCCAAGATCCGGTCGCGACGCTGTGTCGAACCATGCGCTTTTTGCGCCAGGAGCCGCCGCCCGGTCTAGAAGGCGAGAGTCTGGACGCTTTTTGGCAATGGGCGATCGCCCATTGGCAGCCGCAACGCCTGCAAGGGGTGCGAAGCATCGTGCTGACGGATGCCGAAGCGCTAGCCTAGCGCTTCGGCCAAAACAAAAAGGCAAGGCCGGCGTTATGCCGGCCTTGCCTTTTTAGCAATGAAACGAAAGCTCATGTTTTACGGCATCCTGGTGGCAATTTTGTTCGAGGACAACGACCGCCACAATCTGCCGCACATCCATGTTCGATACTCCGGCGCGAAAGCATCCATAGCTATCGAGGATGGCTGCGTGCTCGCGGGCGATATTCCGCCGAAACAGTTGAAAATGGTGCAAGCGTGGATCGAGATTCACAAGGATGAACTGTTCGCAGACTGGGAGTTGGCCGTTGCTGGCGAACAACCTTTCCGTATTGCGCCGTTGCAATAAGGAGGCCGCTCATGGAAGCCCTGTTGGATGTTGTAAAGGTCGAAGCCAAGCCGGATTATAGCTTGCACCTGGAGTTTGAGAATGGCGAAAGGCGCATCTTCGATATGTCATCATATATGGACAAGCGCCCATTCGTGAGCCTGAAGGGTTCCCCATTGTTCATGATGGCAACGGTCGATTACGGAACGGTCGTCTGGCCGGGCAACATCGATATTGCGCCAGAAACGCTTTACGACCGGTCCCGTCCGGCGCAATCCGCCACCCCGGCAACGCAAAAAAGCATTTAGGCCTGTTCGTGGCGAGCCATGTAGGTCAGGGTGCGAAGCTCCCTGAGATTCTGTCCGCCAGCAACGCGAAGCGGGCGATTGATGGGCGCGTCCAGCTCGGATTTGGCGATATACTAGCGACCTTCAACCTAAATGCAGGTAACCGCTATGCCTTATTTTGTTTATAAAGTGATTGAAAAACCGTTCAAGCAGCTTGAGTTGTTGCAAAGTTTTCCCAGCTTCAAGGAGGCCAACGTAGTGGTAAAGGCCAAACGCTCCGAGATGAAACAAGCAGGAGAAACCTGCCTGGTGCGGCTGATTTTTGCGGCAAACGAGCTGGAAGCCGAAGATAGCCTGAATCAAGTGCGCGAACCCGAGCCGATGATCGGCGACGACTACTAAAAGCCAGTCTCATAAAATCCCTTTGTCGGGTTAAGGTTTCCGAAATATGGACGAAATCGCCTATCGCCGCACGTATCGGGCCGTCAACCAAATCGCCTGCCCCTTCGAAAAAGCGGTGCTGACCCGCCGTTGCCAGTGTGAAAAGTCGCTACGCTTGAACATCGCCGAGCGTGAAGCGGCCGGCTGCAGTTCGGACGAGGCGCAGCACGAGTGCGATGCCTTGCTCCATTTGCTGCGGCGCAACGCCCTGTTCGCCTTGAAGCTGACTCATGTGGACGGCATGTTGCCCCATGCCAAGGAAATGAAGGTGCAGTGCGGCGGCTTGCTTGGCGTCCAAGCGGCGGTAGAGCCCGATGCGGCGGAGGAGGCTGGGGTTGCGAATGTGTTTGCTCTGGTTTCTCGGGCAATCGAGAAATTCGGCAGCTTGGAGGCGCTACCCTTCAGCGATATCGTCAAATTCATTTCGGCGTTTGAATTTAGGCGCCGAACGGGTCGCTGAGGGACTAAAAACGTCCGTATACGGCCATAATCGCCTGCAATTCCCGCTGCACCGCTTGCCTTTCGTCGGGGTCAAGATGGGCGGCATCCGGCGGCGTTTCGCCGCGCTCCATGCTATGTATTGTATTTAACACTTCATCGCAGCCCTTCTGGCAGATTGCCTCGATGCAGTGGTCGATATTTTTCCGGTTCATTGGGGTCGCGCTTTGTCTGAACTTAGGATAGTAAAGGAAACGGGCGCTGCGGTCATGGGGTTCGGCTGTAATAATAGCGCTAGGGAAATTCAAGCTTGCCGGCTGAGCCGGAATGGATGCGATGAACCTAGCCCGGATGTTTCATAAATTAACGCGCGCCCTCGCTGGTCTTTTGATTGATATGAAAGATTTTGTTCAGTCGGTCGTATGAATGACTACGACACTCTTTCTCAAAACTTCCCTATCAATCAAAATAC
>JAIOJO010000333.1 GCA_019911985.1 Sulfuricellaceae bacterium
AGCAGGAAAGCACGCCTCCCCCGCCCCTCCTCGCCGGAAAAACCATCGCCATCGCCCGCGACGCCGCCTTCGGCTTCCTCTACCCGGCCAACCTCGACACCTTGCGCGAACTGGGCGCCGAACTGGCCTTTTTCTCGCCCCTGGCCGGCGACGCGTTGCCCGCTTGCGATGCCGCGTGGTTTCCCGGCGGCTACCCGGAATTGCACGCCGACCGGCTCGCCGCGCGGCACGATCTGTGGCGGGAATTGCACGCCCATGCGGCGGCGAACAAGCCTCTGCTGGCCGAATGCGGAGGGATGATGGCCTTATTCGGGCATTTGACGGACCAGGCGGGCATTCGCTACGCCATGGCAGGCCTACTGCCGGGCGAGACAAACATGCAAAAACGCCTGGCTGCCCTCGGCATGCAGTCGGCGGAACTACCCGAGGGACGCCTCAACGGCCATACCTTTCATTATTCGAAATGCGAAACGCCCCTGGCGCCGCTGGTTCGCGCCCAAGCCAGCGAAGGGCGCGAGGGCGAAGCGATTTACCGCCTTGGACGGCTCACGGCGTCCTACGTGCATTTCTACTTCCCGTCGAACCCCATAGCGGCAGCACGGCTGTTTCTTCCCTGACAGCGCAATACCCATCGCTTCATGCAGACGAAGGAGTTACGGTCATTCCAAACGAGAGAGATAGGCAGCATATGCTGTCATTTTTTGCTATCATGGCAGTATGAATAGCACGCACCGAAAGACCCTGACCAGCATTTTCGCCATACCCGTTGCCAGAAAACTTGAATGGCGCCGGATTGAAGCCCTGTTCGTGGCGCTCGGTTGCGAGTTGATTGAAGGCGAAGGCTCCCGCGTCGCTTTCAGAAAAGGCGTGGAACGGGCCGACTTTCACCGTCCGCATCCTGGCAAGGAAGCCAAGCCCTACCAAGTGCGCGTCGCGCGGGAATATCTCGAACGTTTAGGAGTTAAACCATGAATCCCATGACCTACAAGAACTATGCTGCCCGCATCGAGTATTCGGACGAAGACGGTTGTCTGGTCGGCCGCGTTGCCGGCATTCGTGACATCATCACCTTTCACGGGGAAACGGTAAGCGAATTGCGCACGGCCTTTCAGGAGGCGGTGGATTTTTATCTCAAGACCTGCGCTGAGCGCGGCGAAGTGGCGCAAAAACCCTATTCCGGCCGCTTGATGGTGCGCATTGCCCCGGAATTGCACGCCCGTGCCGCCGTGCTCGCCGAGGCATCCGGGAAAAGCCTCAATCAGTGGGCGCAAGAAGCCATCGAAAAACAGGCGGCGGCTTAGCGCGCCTACGATCCGGATCAACCGTCCACGGGCGCTGCATCGCTGGAATTCAGCAATTCCTCCAGGTAAGCGGCGGGCAGGCCATAGCGGCCGGCCAGCACTTCCGCCGATTCTCCGGACGCGGCTATCTCTTTCAGCCAGCCGTTGAGACCCGTGGACAAGGAATGTCCGGCTTTTTCCCCGCTATGGGTTTCGCCACCGGCGCCGTATTTGTTGGCATAGCCTCGCGGCGTCACCATTTTGCCCTCGCGGACGAAGGTGCAAGAGTTGCCGATAATGACCGTGGACAACATGCCGATGTCGCACTCGGCCATTTTGTCCAAGGTAGTAAACTCTATGCGTTGCATGGGGCGGTAAGCCGATTTGACGATGGCGACGGGCGTATCCGCCTTGCGATGGCGCAACAGCAGGCGCTGCGCCTCGACGATCTGGCGGGTGCGGCGGCCGCTTTTCGGGTTGTACAGGGCGATGACGAAATCGGCGTACCCAGCCGCATCGACGCGCCGGGCAATGGCCGGCCACGGCGTCAGCAAGTCGGATAGCGAAATGGAGCAAAAGTCGTGGGTCAGCGGCGCGCCCACCAGGGCAGCACAGGTATTCAGGGCCGACGCGCCCGGCACCACTTCCACCTCGATATCGGAGTCGGGCGTCCAACCGGCCTGGAACAAGACTTCGTAAGTGGGGCCGGCCATGCCGTAGACACCGGCATCGCCGGAGGAAATCAACGCCACCTTGCAACCCAACTGGGCGCGATCCAGGGCGGCAATCGCCCGGTCGATTTCCTCGGTCATGGATTTCTTGATGATTTCCTTGCCTTCCACCAAATCGGCGACGAGTTGGATATAGGTAACGTAGCCGATTACCGTATCCGCTTCTTTAATCGCGTCGCGGGCGCGCTGGGTCATGTGTTCGACGGCACCGGGGCCGATGCCGATCAGGGAAATTTTGCCTTTGCTCATAAGTGTTCTCGATCTGGTTAAATAGGAATATTTAGATTCATCGCCGCGACGGACACGGTGGCGTTGCGCCCGTCCGGCCCGCGCCGCTTGAGCTTCTCCACCAGCAGCCGCTCCAGCGTGACGCCGCCGGCCAGCAGCGCGGCCGCCTCCGATACGGAAGGCGTTCCGGTGTAGCGCAGCACGGTTTCGGAAGGATTAGGCACCTCGACCCGCGCCAGTTCGTCCGCCCGGTAGAAGGCGATGCGCCAGCCGTTCCGTTCGGCCAGTTCGGCCAAGCCCGCTTCGTCCCGCTTGA
>JAIOJO010000334.1 GCA_019911985.1 Sulfuricellaceae bacterium
GTGTAGCGGTCAATCATGGAGAAAATCCCGCAGCAAGCGCTGAAAAGCGGCCGGATGCGACAGGAAAGGCGCGTGGGCGCAGCCGCGCAGCACCTCCAGCCGGGCGGCGGGCAGCGTTTTCGCCAGCCACTGCGCCGCGCCCAGCGGCGTCAAGCGATCGTAATCGCCATGGATCAGCAGGGTCGGCACCGCGATCCGCGCCGCCGCTTGGCGCAAATCGGCATGCAAGAGTATGTCCAAGCCGCCCCGCAACGCGCCGGGGTCCGGCGCGTTGCGCGAGAACAGGCGCTCACGCAACTGTTTCATGACCGCCTTGGCGTGCTCGTCGCCTCGCGACTGCAGGGACAGGAAGCGCTTCAAGCTGCCTTCGAAATCAACCTCCAGCCCGGCGGCGAATCCGGCCAGCACGTCCGGCTCCACGCCATGAGGCCAGTCGCCGCCGGAAACGAAGCGCGGGGTACTCGCCACCAGCGCTAGTTTTTTAAGCTGTTGCGGGGCCGTTTGCGCCCAGCGCTGCGCCACCATACCCCCCAGCGACCAGCCGCACACCGCGACGGGCTCGGGGAACGACTCGGACACGCGCTGCACCAAGCTATCCAGCGCATAAGGCGCCAAGGACGGACTGGCGCCATAACCGGGCAAGTCGACGCAATACACCCGGAAATCCTTGGCCAATTCCGCCGCCACACCGTCCCAAATACCGCCGTGCATACCCCAGCCGTGGAGCAACACCAAGTCTGGGCCGGTACCGCTGGCGTTGAAATGTATCGTCATTTATCTTGGGTAATGAGGGATGGGGGACGAATAATGAGTAAACCACGCCCTGCCTCATTCCTCATTCCTCATCCGCCCGCAAAGCCGCCACCAAGCGATCCACGTCCGCCGCCTCGTGGGCTGCCGACAGCGTGATGCGCAAGCGCGCTTGACCGCGCGGCACGGTGGGCGGGCGAATCGCGGGAACCAGGATACCCGACTCCAGCAAGCCTTCGCTCACCCGCAGGGCTTCTTCATTGGAACCGATCAAGAGCGGTTGAATCGGCGTGGCGGAGGGCAGCAAGCGCCGGCGGCCGCCAGCCAGCCCGTCGCGTAGCCGCGCAATCAACTGGGCAAGGCGCTCGCGCCGCCAATTTTCCTGCTCGATCAACTGCAGGCTAGCGGACAGGGCCATCGCCAGCAAGGGCGGCATGGCGGTCGTGTAGATATAGGCGCGAGCGCTCTGCAGCAAGCCTTCGACCAAAGC
>JAIOJO010000335.1 GCA_019911985.1 Sulfuricellaceae bacterium
GTCGCGGGCCGCGGCCAGCGCCGCTTGCAGCAAACCCAGATCATTGCAGAACACCCCGCTGGCGCGAGTCCCCAAAGCCACTTCCATGGTGCCCGTGAGGGTGGCGAAATCCACGATGGCGTCCGGCTTGCCGCGCGCCGCCAGAGTCAGGGTGTCGGCCAGCACCAGCCGGCCCTCGGCATCGGTGTGGACGATCTCGATAGTGGTGCCATCGAGCGCCCGGATCACGTCGTTCTGCCGGTAGGCCCGCGGGCTGATGTGATTCTCCGCCAGGGCCAGCCAGCAATCCACGTTCACCGGTAGGTCGGCCAGGGTGGCGGCGGTCAGCAGCCCCAGGGCCACCGCCGAGCCGTTCATGTCCTCGTGCATGCCGTGCATGGAACGGGCCGGTTTCAGATTGTGGCCGCCGGTGTCGAAGCAAATGCCTTTGCCCACCGCCGCCACGGTACGGCGGGCGGCTTGGGTTTTGCGGCTTATTCTCACGATGGCGGCGTCTTGTGCAGGGCTGCCCTGGGCCACGGCGGCGAAGGCTCCCGCTCCCATGCGGCGCAGCTTGTCGAAGCCGTACTCCCGCACCGTCCAGCCGTAGCGCTGGGCCAGTTGCTTGATGTGGCGCCGATAGGCCCCCGGCGTGAGCTCGTTGGGGGGCAATGCGGTGAGGCTGCGGCACAGCAGATTGCCTTCGGCGGCGGCCGAGGCGGCCCGCAGATCCACCCCCGAGGGAATGCCATGCAAGGCGATGCGCTCCAGCGCTTTGGGGCCGTCTTTGGATTTGCGCCGAGGCAGGGGGGCGCCGTTGACCCAGGCCACGTAAGCCGCCAGCCGCGCTGCTTCGGCCCGTTGCCGTTCGCTCCCATGGCAAGACAAAGCCAGCGCCGTGGCGCCGTCCTCCAGCAAGGGCCGCAAGGCGGTCCGCAACGTGGTGAGTTGTTGGAACGTCGTCCGGGCGGCATCCAGCATCACCCACCCGGCCAGTACGCCTTGAGGCAACTCGGCGGCCAACGGCTTGCGGGCCAATTCCTCGGGCTGCATGCCGCGTCGCGCCAGGACGGCGGCCAGAGTCTCGCGGCCCGGAGTGTCCGCCGGCAGCCGGGAATTTTTCGGAAGGATGAACAACACCGTACGCCGACCGGATTTTAAGCTAGCGGCGGATAACGGGGTTGAATGGCGGCTGAGGGTTGCCAGGGGCATGGAGGCTCCGTGAAGGGAAAGAGGTCCGAGGTGATCGGTCGGGTTCGAATATACCATTGGCGGGGGGACAAGCCAGCGGCTGATAAGCTTCCGGGGCTCCTCTAGTCCGCGCAATAAGCATAGCGAACGCGCTGTGCGCATGGTGCAAGAGCATCGTAGCGAGTATCCGTCGCTGTGGGCGGCCATTGAGTCGATTGCACCGAAGATTGGCTGCGTGCCCCAGACCTTGCATGACTGGGTGCGCAAGCACGAGATCAACACCGGGCTGCGCGATGGTGTTACCGGCGAGGAACGCGACCGCCTCAAGGCCTTGGAACGCGAGGTCAAGGAGCACCGCCGGGCCAACGAGATCCTGAAGCTGGCCAGCGCGTTTTTCGCCCAGGCGGAGCTCGACCGCCGACTCAAGTCCTGAGCGATTTCATCGACCGACATCGTGACACCTACGGGGTCGAGCCGATCTGCGAGGTTTTGCAGATTGCCCCGTCTGGGTATAGGCGCCATGCCGCTCGCGAACGCAATCCAGAATTACGCTGTGCCCGTGCCCAGCGCGATGACAGCCTGATTCCCGAAATCCAGCGGGTGTGGCGCGCCAACATGCAGGTCTACGGTGCCGACAAGGTCTGGCGTCAGCTCAACCGCGCAGGGGTGCGGGTGGCCCGCTGCACGGTCGAGCGCCTCGCCGAGGCCGGGATAG
Source organism: Sulfuricellaceae bacterium (assembly GCA_019911985.1). Lineage (GTDB taxonomy): Bacteria > Pseudomonadota > Gammaproteobacteria > Burkholderiales > UBA9220 > JAIOJO01. The sequence continues at coordinate 1,886 of JAIOJO010000335.1, forward strand.
AACCCTCGGTCGGCAGTCGTGGCGACAGCTACGACAACGCCCTGGCCGA
>JAIOJO010000336.1 GCA_019911985.1 Sulfuricellaceae bacterium
AGAGATGCCGTCGGCGTTTGATGATTTTAGCGAAAGGGCTCACCGCCGCTATTCGGGGGCCAGTGTTACCGCCATGGCAAACCGCGAACGGCTGCAACAAGTGATGGTAAAGTACGGTTTTGAGCCGCTCGAAACAGAGTGGTGGCATTTCGACGATCCCGAATGGGCGCGGTTCGAATTATCCGATAAGGAGTTGGTTTGACTAAGATGGCGGTCGAAAACCCCACAATTTCTTTGCAGATGCTGCGCTGGGTGGCGTTGCCTTTTTTGCTCGCCGCGCTGCTGACCTGCGATTGCTCTCGGGCAGGGGTTGCCGTTCGCAGTGAAAGCCATTTTGTGGACAAGCCCGAAGTGCTCGAATTTATCGATGCCATGGTGCTTAAACATCATCTGGCGCGAGAAGATCTCCTTGCCCTGTTTCGCCAAATTCAGGTGCAGTCCCGTATTCTCAAATCAATCGGCGCGCCGGCTGGGCGCGTTAAGCCATGGTACGAGTATCGGGCTGTTTTTTTAAGTGCTCTGCGCATTCACGGCGGCCTGAGCTTTTGGGACGGGAATGCTAAGACGCTGTCGCAAGCGCGGCAAGTCTATGGAGTGCCGGAAGAGATGGTGGTCGGTATTTTAGGTGTGGAAACTCGCTATGGAGCCAGCACGGGTTCTTATCGAGTATTGGATGCTTTGGCAACGCTGGCATTCGATTATCCCGGACGGGCGGTGTTTTTCCGCCAAGAATTGGAAAGTTTTTTGATGCTGGCGCGAGAAGAAAAGATTGACCCGCTTACAGTAAAGGGTTCCTATGCCGGCGCTATTGGGATACCTCAATTCATGCCTGGCAGCTACCAACGTTTTGCCGTCGATTTCGATGGCGACGGGCGGCGCGATTTGTTGGATAGCACAGCGGACGCGATCGGCAGTGTGGCGAATTATTTTCATGCCCATGGGTGGCAAACGGGCGAGCCGGTAGCCGTGCGCGCCGATGTCAGCGGCAAGGTGTTCCAGCCGGTTCTCGATGCCGGTATCAAACCCCGAGCAACTGTTGGGGAATTGAAAAAATTGGGTATAGCGCCGCGGGAGTCCGTGCCTGACAACTTGCCGGCAGCCTTGATCTCCCTTGAAACGCCCGATGGCGAGGAGTATTGGTTGGTATTCAATAATTTTTACGTTATCACCCGTTACAATCGCAGCAGCAAATATGCCATGGCTGTATATCAATTGAGCCAGGAGATTTCTCGGCAGCGGAAAGAGGCGGCGGGCCAAGCCATGTTGTTCGACCGCCCTCTGGAAAAGGTGGCGCATTTGCTGCAGGGGAGCACGCAATGATGTGCGGGGCGGTGCAGTGGGCTACAATAAACCTGTGAATTCCAACGGCCACGAACAGGCCAGATACAAAAATGCTAAGGAGGGGGAACCATGATTATTCGCGATATCCTGACAATGAAGGGCAAGACCGTAATTCACAGCATAGGCCCGGAGCAGGCTGTGCCTGAAGCCGTGTCCAAGATGGTGGAGCTGGATGTCGGCTCTCTGGTGGTGCTTGAGGGCGGGCAACTGGCGGGGGTGGTGACGCCCCGCGATGTGCTGAAAGCCGCGCACGCGCATGGCTGCGACCTGGCCAAGATCACCGTGGGCCAGGTGATGAGCCGCGATCCCATTGTCGCCGGCCCGGACGACACATTCGACTATGTGCGTGGCGTGATGACCGAAAACCACATCAGTCACTTGCCGGTGATGGAGGGCGACAAGCTGGTCGGAGTTATTTCTTTTTACGATGTGGCCAAAGCTTGCGTCAAGGCCGTTCATTTCGAGAATGCGCTTCTCAAGCGCTATATCAAAAATTGGCCGGAAGAAGAGGAGTGAAACGTCAAAGGGTTGAGACGCTAAGCCCGCGAGGTCTTAGCGTCTCACGCGTGCCCAGGATTTTCAAAACAGCTTCTTAGCCGGAGGTGGCAGGTTTGACAGCCGATTTAGGCCGGAAAGCTTTTACCGCTTCTTCCCGTGTCTCAAGATAAGGGCCGCCGATCAGGTCGATACAGTAGGGAACGGCGGCGAAAATGCCATCCAAAGTTTCCTTTATGGCCTTGGGCTGTCCGGGTAAGTTGATAATGAGGCAAGACCCGCGCACGGCACCTACCTGGCGCGACAAAATGGCTGTCGGGACGTATTTTAAGCTGACGGCGCGCATTTGTTCGCCGAAGCCGGGCAAAATCTTGTCCGCCACCGCTACGGTGGCCTCTGGCGTGACGTCGCGCGGCGCCGGGCCGGTGCCGCCAGTGGTTAAAATCAAACAGCAAGCTTCCCTGTCCGCTAAGTCCTTTAGGGTCGATTCGATTGCCTTTTGCTCGTCCGCGATAAGGCGAGTCACCAGCCGAAACGGTGTGAGCAGGCCATTCTCCAGCCATTCCTGTAAGGCCGGAATGCCTTTGTCCTCGTAAACGCCCTGGGAGGCTCGGTCGCTGATGCTGACCGCGCCGATTAATACAGTGTTGGTTTCGTTCATGGGGTTTTCGGTTCGTGATTTGAATCCAGATGGGGGTTAGAACGCCTCTTCATCCTCATCCTCTATTATTTCGTCTTTTGGCTCGTCCGCATTGGGTGCGAGCAGGTCGCGCAATTCGCGGAATAGGGCGCGGCTGCTTTTCGGCGGCTTATCGGCTTGGTGTTCGTGGCGTGCGTTGCGGATTAGGGTGCGCAGCCGCTGGCCGTCCGCAGTGGGGTGGTCGCCGAGCAATTCGCTCAACGCCGCGTCGTCTGCCAGCAAGCGTTCTCGCCAGCGCTCCAGTCGATGATGGTGCGCCGTCAGTTCGCGCGATTTGCCGCTCCACTCATCAAGTTTTGTACGAATCGGCGCCGGGTCGACGTCGCGCATCAGTTTTCCGATGTACTGCAATTGGCGCTTGCGGGCGCCGAATTTGGTGATATGCCGCGCCTCGATGACGGCATCGCGCAGGCTATCCGGTAGGGTGAGCTGATTCAAGCGCTCGTTGTTGAGCTCGATCAATAGCGCGCCCATGTCCTGCAAGTCGTGCATTTCCTTCTTGCGCCGGGTTTTGCTGACGCCAAAATCTTCATCGGGGATGCCGCCTTCGGCGGATTCGTCTTCAATTGGGGGGTGTGGGTGCATACCTTAACTTTTTCAATCGTACCTTTGCTATCATAGCCTTTTTTTGCCCGGCGCGAGAATGTCCCTGGTGGATGCGTGGCGTGGCGAGGGTTAGCGAGGTTATTGTGCAGGACAGTCCGTTTTCCTATTCCGTCGAGCAGTTGCAACACATAATCCGCGATGCATTGGCACAGGCCAAGTCAGCGGGGGCCAGCGATTGCGAAGCCGAGGTGTCCCAGGCGTTTGGCCAGGATGTCAGCGTGCGCAACAACGAGGTGGAAACCATTGAGTATACCCGCGACAAGGGTTTGTCGGTCTCGGTTTATTTCGGCAAAAAACGCGGTCATGCCAGCACTTCCGATTTGTCGCCCCCGGCAGTGAAAGACACCGTTAAAGCGGCGGTAAGCATCGCCAAGTATACGGCCAGCGATGAGTACGCCGGCTTGGCTGACGAGGCTTTGCTGGCAAGGCAGATACCCGATTTAGACCTATACTATCCGTGGGGCTTGTCGGTGGATAAGGCGATTGATATTGCTCGGCGCATCGAGTCGACGGCCTACGGCGTCGACCCACGCATAACGAACTCGGAGGGTGCTTCGGTTTCGACCCAGGAATACCTGTTCGTCTACGGCAACAGTCTAGGGTTTTTGGCCGGTTATCCGGCATCGCGCCATGCCTTGAGTTGCGCTATGATCGCCGAAACCGAAAATGGAATGCAGCGCGATTATTGGTATTCCACCGCGCGATCAGCGCTTGATTTGGATGGCGCCGAGGCCGTCGGGCGCCGTACCGGGGAACGCACGGTGCGGCGTCTTGACGGGCGTAAAATTAAGACCTGCGAAGTGCCGGTGATATTTGAGGCATCCATTGCATCCGGCTTGATCGGCCACTTTGTCTCGGCGGTCAGCGGCGGGAGTCTTTATCGGAAGTCCTCGTTCCTGATGGACAGTTTGGGTACTCCGGTGTTTTCGCCTTTCATCCAACTGCAAGAGCGCCCCCATATTCCCAAAGGCTTGGCCAGCAGCCCCTTCGATAATGAGGGCGTTGCCACGCAGGATCGGGATGTCGTCAAGGACGGAGTGGTTCAGGGTTATTTTCTCGGCAGCTATAGCGCGCGCAAGTTGGGGATGCAGACTACTGGTAATGCGGGAGGTTGCCATAATCTGATTGTGCAGAGCGGCGATAAGGATTTGCCCGGTCTCTTGAAACAGATGGGTAAAGGCTTGCTGGTTACGGAGTTGCTGGGACATGGAATCAATCCTGTGACAGGCGACTATTCACGCGGGGCGGCCGGATTCTGGGTGGAAAACGGCGAAATCCAGTATCCGGTGGAGGAAATCACTATTGCCGGTAACCTCCGGGATATGTTCAGAAACATCGTGGCCGTCGGCAATGATGTCGAAATCCGGGGTTCCAAGCAATGCGGCTCGATTTTGATCGAGAAAATGACCGTGGCGGGTGAATAACGGCAGGGCATGAAGCGTTTTTTCTTCTTGCTGTTGAGTGTTGCGGCCCTGCCGGTTGCGGCGGATTCGGCCTCTCAGGAATTGAGAACGGCTTATTACAATAGCTTCGATCCCGCACAGAAACCGTGGAACCCCGGTCAGGCGTTGAATATCGAGGAGGTCTTCAAGAACTACCGCTACTATGAAATACAGTCCGATTCGGATGGCCGGTTGACGGTTACCCTCTATAGCCAGGGGCAACGGCAGAGCAGCGAACATTACCGCCTTCAGCCCGATGGCGCTTTGCACAAGGAATAGGGCCGGCAATAATAATTCGTGCCGGGCGCGGTTCTTGATTCCACGGCAGGTGAGGGGAAAAAAGAAGGGCGACTTTCGTCGCCCCAAAGCGGAGGTACAACCTACTTAACTAGTTTTTTGCTAGGGTCTTGGATGCTTAGTCCTTGATTTTCTTGATTCCGAGCGTGCTCAGCACGTACTTTTCATAGAGCGGCTCGGTTGTCCCTTTCTTCATCTTGCGCAAGAAATATTTTTCGAACGCCACCTTGGCTAAATGCACCCATTTTCCTTCTTTAAACC
>JAIOJO010000337.1 GCA_019911985.1 Sulfuricellaceae bacterium
CTTACGGGACGGGGTTTTGCGGGCGCCGGGCGGTGTCGCTCGACGCTTGTGTGGAATGACCACACCGCGCGTCTCGCTTCGTGCCCAGCATCCCGCAAAACCCCGTCGCGACCCCGTGCGACTTAATCAGAGGCTCCTTAATCCCAGATAATCCATCTCGCCATCATCTTGCGTCCTAATGGGTTATCCGGGTTAATGAAACCGAGTAGGCATGGCGTTTCGCGCTCAAGGAACGATCCGGCTGGCCTTGCGAGTTTGCCAGGCACGGGGGCCTCGGCACATAATGAGATTGAATTGTTAGCCAAGAGGAACCTCAATAATGTTCGAACTGCCCTCCATGTGGAATTTGATAGTCTCTACCATCGTGTTCATCATCGCCGCCTGGTATCTCCACCGTTTTCTGGAAGAGCAGGGAATACCCAAGGGTATGACGCGCGGCTTGCTGGTGTTTGTGATCGCTTCCTTGGTTTCTTGGGGTGCGGGCGCTGGGGTGGATTGGACCCAAGAAAAAATAGAGGGGCCGCGCCCGGCAGCGAAAACCACAGACGATCTGTCGCAATTGCTGAAGGTGGTCGTTCCGGCGCAACCGTGAGATTCGGTCCCGCCGCCTGATCTTAGCGCTTAAACCCAGGGGCTTGGCTCCGCCATCGAGGCGCCGAATCGGCGCCTCTATCCATGAAAGGTCGAGAATAATGAAAAATCTGATTTTCGGGCTTTGTTTCGCCTTGTTTTTATCCAACCCGGTGCGCGCCGAGGACGCCAATGCCATCCATGTCGATGTCGTCGCAAAAACCAGTTCGAGCTGGGATGGGAGCACTCTGCCGGGCTATCCGAAAGGCACGCCGGAGATCACCATTCTCAAGATCACCGTTCCGCCGGGCGTGCAATTGCCCATGCATGAGCATCCCGTCATCAATGCGGGCGTTTTGTTGAGCGGGGAACTTACCGTCGTTACCGAGGACAATAAGACATTGCATCTAAAAGCGGGTGAGCCGATAGTCGAGGTGGTGAATAAGTGGCATTACGGCAAGAACGAAGGCAAGACGGCGGCGGAAATTCTGGTTTTCTATGCCGGGGTGCAGGGTACGCCGATCAGCATTAAGAAATAAGGGGGCGACGCGAGCGGAGCATGCTTCGGTGCTGGGCTCATTCTTGTGGGTATTGATTTTGCAGCCTTCGGGCGGCACTTGGAAAAGGAGAAAAACATGAGCATGCTCGCTCCAACCATAGAACGTTTAGCGGAAACGGGCGTTAATATCGAATTGAGCAAAGAGGCTCAATTATTGGCCCCTACGATAGAGAAGATCGTCGCCATCGCCGTATCGAAAGGCGCTCACGTCACTCTGGACGCATCGCTGATGCTGGCGCCGTCGCTGGAAAAGCTGGCCCTCATCGGCGGAAAGAATTTAACCATCCGGTTTTAGGCGCATCGTCCGCGGATTTACGGGCCTGCTTGGCCGACGCGTTCTCGTTTCTCAAAGTGGATTCTAACGCTACTTCAGAAAACGGGATTGTCGCCATACGCGTATGCAACCTACGCTAATTGAGCGGGGCGAATTTCATTAAAACAGTTTCTAACAGGGGGAAAGAAATGATGAAGAGAAGAATAGTGCTGTTCTTGATGGCGCTTCCGCTACTTGCCTTGGTTGGCTGCGCACCAGGGCCAAAATTCTCGGGCCTGCAAGATGTTCCCTCGGGTCGTGCTGAATTAATCGTTTATCGCAAGTCCGCTTTTTTTGCTGCGGGCGATTCTATGTATGTATTTCTCGACGATAACCGGATTGGCCAGTTATACAACGCCTCTTTTCTGCAGCAACCGCTTTTGCCTGGCCTGCATCACGTCAAGGTAAGCCCCATGCTTGGTTCTTCTGCTGAAAAGACAATCCGGATTTCGGCTGGCGAACGCCAGTTCCTGCATTTCGAATTCCCAACCGGATTGACGGCTAATGCTTTCTATTTCGGCGACACGCTTAAGCTGCGCGACGAAAAGACCGCGCTCGAAGATCTGAAAGAACTTAGCAGCGCAAAACCGATCGCAGCCGCCCGCCAATAAGCGAAATCTGCGGGGCCGCCGCCGGCAGGCTCAGCAAGTCACATGGAAAAGCCCGATCACCGCCCCCTTCGCCTTGTTCCACAGACGGGCGGCTTCCGGGGTGGGGGCGAGTTCGACGCGGAGGTTTTTTTCCTTGAAATAAGCGGCGGCTTCGTCGGACAGGTGCACCATGCCGTTTTGGCCGGAGCCCAGGATCAGGCGCTCGGCGCCTTTTTCGTAGACGTATTGGGCTTCGTCTAGGGAGAGGGTGTGGGAGCTGCCGTAGACGGCCTTGGAAAGCTTCTTTTTGCGTTTCTGGATTTCGCCCGACAGGCGGATCAGCACGTCGTGGTCTATCCTGGCCCCGTCCAGCGTGATGGAGCCGAATTCGGTGGCGTCGATTTTCGGGTGCATGGCGCTCCTCCGCTTGCGGCTTACAACTCCTCTTGCATGGCGATGAAACTGCTGGGGCATTCGTGGGCGCACAGGCCGCAGCCCTTGCAGTAGTCGTAGTCGAAAACGTAGTGGGAGCCGTCGCTGGCGACTTCGGTGGTTTTCAGCACGGCCGAGTCGGGGCAGAGGGTCCAGCAGTTGTCGCAGGCGAAGCAGTTGCCGCAGGAGAAGCAGCGCTGGCTTTCGCTGAAGATTTCCGATTGGCTCGGGCTGCCTTCGATTTCTTCGCAGGCGGTGCGCGCTTCCGGCGGCAGCAAGGGTGCTTCGACGCGCTTGGCCGGTTCGAAGTAGTTCAGATTGATTTGGCCGAAAGCGACGGCCTGGGCGCTTTCCTCGGGGCCGGGCGCCCAGTTTTTCAGGTGGGCATCGATGGCG
>JAIOJO010000338.1 GCA_019911985.1 Sulfuricellaceae bacterium
GGCATGGCGTTGTTGCGGCAAAAGTTGTGAAATCGGCTTGAGCAGCCCGGACTGAATAGAGGGCCATTCGTCCTCAAGCATCGAAGAGACAGTTGGTTTTTCTTCGGCACCGTAGGCTTTGTCCAGTTTGTCGAAAAAGGCCGGTAGGGTGGCGAGATTGGCGTCTATTTTCTCGATTTGGGCTTTGGCGTCGTCGCTGAATTGGGTTCCTGCTGTTTTTTCCTTAAAGGTATTCCACTCCTGGGGAATGCTGGCGCGAGCATCCTTCAGTTGGTTGCTGGACCCGACTGCGGGCATTTGGTCGAGTAGGAATCCGGCCATGCGGAAACGCACTTCTTTCAGGTTGTCGTCAATATCTTGTAGGGCGGCGGTGGGCTGAACACGGTTCTCAAATACCGAGGCTAGGGCATCGGTACTTTTGTTTACGCTGTAGATGTCGACGAGAGTCAGAACAAGCAAAGCAAGAATGGCCAGCAAACTAGCGAACAACAATTTTGCTTTGAGCGTTTTGATGCGGATCATTAAGGCTACCTTCAAAAAATTAGCGGTTTTAGTTTGTTTTCAGCAATATCGCCTCGCGGTAAGCTTACACCGCGAGGCTAAGATAGGGCAATACGCCTATTCGGTAGGCAAGCCCTTCGCTTTCCATTCAGGGAAACCACCGCGGAACCAGTACACCTTTTTGTAGCCGGCTTTTATCGCAACATGCGCGCTCTTGAAACTTTTCCAGCATTCCGGCCCGTTGCATTGGAATATCACGGGTGTGTTTTTGTCGGAGGGAAGCTTGGATAAATCGAAGCTGTCCTGGCTGGCGTCGAAATCGGGAGATTTGGCGCTTTTTTCCTTGTAGGGGATGTTGATTGCCCCCTTGATATGCCCTTCGGCGTATTCGTTGGCGACGCGAGTGTCGAATAATTTAACACCGCTGTCCATCAATGATTTGGCTTTCGCCGCGTCGACTACGGTGGCGCCCTGAAGGCTAGCCGGCGTGTCTGCAGCAAATCCTATATTGCTGAAAATCAAGGCGGCTGTAGCCGTGAAAGCCAAGAGACCACGTTTGGCAAAAAGTGGGGTATGAAAGCTCATCTTGTTGTTCTCCTTTAAAATTAGTTTCTGGGAATGATCATTCGTTAAGTCGGTCAATTGTTATAACGATTTCATATTTAATGCCGGAACAGAGCTAAAAACACAATCGTCAAGCACTCTTGGGCCAAATTGATGTTTTAACAGACGGTAGCGCCTAACATTTTTAATTTAGCTTAAAATCCCACCTTTTAATTGGGGGTAATTGTAAATAATTTGTAAACTTTAAAAGCGGATATTGATTTCCCCGCGTAAAAATTTGGCACGTGGTGTGCCAGTGGCCGCGATTCCCCTCCTGATCTCGCGGATTTTCTGGTTTTCTTCAATGCCTTGTCCAGGAGTATAATCATCACGAAAATGACGATTTCCTGGAAAAACAATGCAAACCCTTACCCATTTGATGGAAAAATACAGCAA
>JAIOJO010000339.1 GCA_019911985.1 Sulfuricellaceae bacterium
ATTTACAGGTTCGCCTGGCAAATATGTTTCCCTGAAAGATACCATCGCGGGCTTCAAAGGCATCGTTAACGGCGATTACGATCATCTACCGGAGCAGGCATTTTATATGGTAGGCTCGATCGAAGAAGCCGTCGAAAAAGCGAAAACCATTCAATAAAAGGTAGCCAGCCATGGCAATGACAGTACACGTTGACGTAGTGAGCGCGGAGCAGTCCATTTTCTCTGGACTGGCGGAGTTTATCGCCGTCCCTGCAGAAATGGGCGAGGTGGGGATCTACCCTAGCCATGCGCCCTTTTTGAGCCGCATTAAACCCGGTACGGTGCGACTGCGCATTCCGAATCAGGACGAAGACGAAGTCATTTTCGTTTCCGGCGGAATTCTCGAGGTGCAACCCTCCATCGTTACTATCCTGAGCGATACCGCCATACGCGGCAAAGATTTGGATGAAGCTAAGGCACTGGAAGCCAAGCGCAAGGCAGAGGAAGCGATAGAACGCCGCGCTAGCGAGATGGATTATGCACATGCGCAAACTGAGCTGGCGATCGCGATCGCGCAGTTACGCTCGCTGCACCGCTATAAGATGCCGCATAATAAATAAAAGCAAAAATATTGACTAAGCAGTACCATTAAAAAGCAGCCACCGCTGCTTTTTTTATTTAAACACGGGGAAGCCAACACGATGAAAGTACTCGTTATAGGTTCAGGCGGGCGGGAACATGCCTTGGCATGGAAATTAGCCCAGTCGCCACGTATAAGCCGGATTTATGTAGCCCCAGGTAATGCTGGAACGGCGTTGGAGCCGGGAGTCTACAATGCGCCCATCAACTCAATTCAAGAATTGCTCGAGTTTGCGATAACGGAAAAAATAGCGCTTACCGTTGTTGGACCGGAAGCACCCTTGGCGGACGGCGTGGTAGACGCATTTCAGGCGGCCGGATTAAAAATTTTCGGTCCGACCCAGAGGGCGGCTCAACTGGAAAGCTCCAAGGATTTCGCCAAAGCTTTTATGGTGCGGCATAAGATTCCGACAGCGGCATACCGGACGTTTACCGAAGCAGCCGCTGCGCACGCTTATATCGACTCGCAAGGCGCCCCTATCGTAATCAAAGCGGATGGCCTAGCGGCGGGAAAAGGCGTTGTAGTCGCTAGCAGCACCGAAGAAGCTCACGCCGCAGTAGACAAGATGCTTGCGGGGAACACGCTAGGGAATGCCGGTGCCCGTGTTGTCATAGAAGAGTGTTTACTCGGGGAGGAGGCCAGCTTCATCGTCATGGTGGACGGCCATCATATTTTGCCTCTTGCCACCAGCCAAGACCATAAGCGCTTGCTAGACGCCGATCAGGGACCCAATACCGGCGGCATGGGAGCCTACTCACCTGCTCCCGTCGTGACGCCGGAACTCCATGCTAAAATTATGCGCGAAGTGATCCAGGCGACCGTTAGCGGCATGGAGCGGGACGGTATACCGTACAGCGGGTTTCTTTATGCCGGAGTGATGATCGACAACAATGGCGGGATTAAGGTATTGGAGTTTAATTGCCGCATGGGCGACCCGGAAACGCAGCCGATTATCCTGCGCCTAAAAAGTGACCTGCTGGAATTACTCGAACACGGCATTAACGGTAGCTTAAACACCATCGAGGCGGAATGGGACAGGCGAGTGGCGCTCGGCGTGGTGCTCGCCGCCGAATCTTATCCCGAGAATCCGCGCAAGGGCGACACGATCACGGGGCTTCCTCCCGCGGGAGAGGATTACCACGTATTTCATGCGGGTACGGCGCGCAGCGGAGATAAAATTGTCACAAATGGCGGCCGGGTGCTCTGCGTTACCGCGCTTGGGGATAAAATAAGCTTGGCTCAACGACGCGCCTACGAAGTAGCCGAGCAAATCCGATTTTCCGGTTGTCAGATGCGGCACGATATTGGTTACTGCGCGATTAAGAACTAACAGTAGAGGAAATATGGATAGTAAACCGTTTGTTGCAATATTGATGGGATCAGACTCCGATCTGCCCGTGATGCAGGTAACGCTGGATACGCTCAGCAGCTTGGAAATCCCCTGGGAAGTTAAAATTACCTCTGCTCATCGCACCCCAGCCGCTACGATGGAGTTTGTGAATACAGCGGAACAACGGGGTTGTAAAGTTTTCATATGCGCGGCCGGATTGGCGGCTCACTTGGCCGGTAATGTAGCCGCTCACACGACCCTGCCGGTAATCGGGGTGCCCATGGAGGGCGGGCCGCTGAATGGATTCGATGCCTTGCTTTCCACCGTTCAAATGCCGGGCGGAATCCCCGTAGCCACGGTTGCCATCGGCAAAGCCGGGGCGAAAAATGCGGCCTATCTGGCCGCGCAAATACTTGCGCTGGCGGATGGGTCGCTGGAGAAAAGGCTGAAGGACGAACGAGCCGCCAATGCGGCGCAAATTATGGCTAAAGACCGTGCACTGCAGGATAAAATCCAAGCTAAATAAGCAGTAGTCGAAATGGCCTTTCATTTTTTTCCGGCAGCTTTCCTCAGACACCTAGCGGAAATTCGCTACCATCTAGAGCGCGGCGGCCTTATCGCCTACCCGACGGAATCCTGCTACGGATTGGGTTGCGACCCGCGTAACTACCGGGCGGTACGCGCCTTGCAGCGGCTGAAACAGCGCCCGCAGAATAAGGGCCTGATCGTGGTTGGCTATTCCTTCTCTCAGCTACGAGGACTGGTTGCTCCGCTTACCGCTTCCCAGCTAAAGCAGGTCGAGGCGACTTGGCCCGGCCCCCATACTTGGCTGCTGCCTGTGTCAAAAAAAACTCCGCGCTGGTTAGGTGGCCGCAATAAAACTCTTGCGGCGAGAGTAACCGCTCACCCGATCGCGGCTGCCCTCTGCCGCGCCCTCGATATGGCGCTGGTTTCGACTAGCGCCAACCGTTCCGGCGGAAAGGCGGCGAAGACGGCAAAGGCGTGTCGAAGCTTGTTCGGGAAAGATGTGCTGATTATTCCAGGGCAAATCGGTTTGCGCAAAAAACCATCAACGATACAAGATTTGCTCGGCGGAAAAATAGTCCGCTCTTAAACGAATATCGATCAAGAAACCGCTAAAAGCACCGGCAAAAGATGCGCTAAAGGAGTTGGAGAAGAGCGTGAAATATTGCGAACGGCAAGGGATCAGCGTTTTCTTTTAGCTCGTGGGTGGGTGGCGTCATACGTTTTTGCCAAATGCTGAAAATCAAGGTGAGTATAGACTTGGGTGGTGGAAATGCTGGCATGGCCCAGCATTTCTTGTACGGCACGCAAGTCGCCGCTAGACTGCAACACGTGGCTGGCGAAAGAGTGACGCAACACGTGGGGATGTACCTTGGCACTCAGGCCCAATTTAATGCCCCACTGCTTGAGACTATATTGAATAGTGCGATGGCCAAGCCGACGCCCTGTGCGGCCGACAAACAAAGCTTGTTCCTCCGGCGCCGCCAAACGCAAGCGTAACGGCAGCCAAGCCTGCAGCGCCGCAAGCGCAAATTGCCCGACGGGAACCACTCGAGTTTTGTTGCCCTTACCAACCACCCGTACGATAGCCTCATCAAAATCAACGTCGGCCAAACCCAAGCCGACCAGTTCGGCCAAACGCAAGCCGGACGAGTAGAACAGTTCCAAGATCGCCTTGTCGCGAATATCCAGCGCGCTATCTCCGTTAATGCCCATCAGGCGGCTGGCTTCGTCGGGAGATAAGGCGTGGGGC
>JAIOJO010000031.1 GCA_019911985.1 Sulfuricellaceae bacterium
CCCTCCGGGCCGGTGGCAAGCGGGCTCCAGGGCTTTGTTGCGGGCCGCTTGTTTGGAATAACCAAACCGCGCGTCCCGCGTCGCGCCCTGAAACCCGCTTGCCGCCGGCGCGGGTTCAGGATTTATTAAAACAGCTTCTAAACATTCAATCGTGCGCTCAACGGAAGGAAAAGCCGAGGATCATCTTCGCCATCCAGCGGTCGGGCGTGTTGCCGTAGCCGCGGCCGATGCCGAAATTGACTTCGGCTTTGCCGATTTCCGTGTCCGCCGTGACATAGGTGGTGTAGCTGCGTTCGCTCGCGGGCAATAGATGCTGCAGCGGCCCCAGGCTGGCATAGTGTTCGATGCCCAAGCGCGTGTCGCCATTGAGCGCGCGGCTGATTTTAATCGCCGGCTCGAACTCGGGTTCGCGGCTGCCGGTGCCGGACAAGGTCAAGCCCAAAATCGGGTTCACGATAAATTCCCAGGCGGCATTTCTATAGCCGAAAATCGGACGCAATTCGGCGTTCCAATGGTTCTCGGCTATGCGTATCGATGAGTAGCCCACTTCGGTATTCAAGCCCCAGTAAAAAGTGGAATCGGCCTCGTGGGGGGCGATATATTTCAGGCGAAAACGCATACCGTTTTCGTTGACGCTGCCGTTGGAATGAATGGCCATCGGGGGAAAATACAGTCCGGCCTCCAATGTCTTGCTGATGCCATAGGACAATTCGGGTGTGACTTGCAGTACGTGATGAGAGGGAACTTCCCCAGCGTAGGACGGGGTTTTCGATCCGTCCAGCGTGTAGTTGGTATGCAGCTCCAATCCGAAATTTCCCGGATCGTCCATGTCGTCGTTATAAACTTGTATTTCGTCCGGAGTGGCCAGGGCCGTAAGGCTGGCGATGCTCAATCCGGTAAAAAGAAGTGCGCAGCCGATTCGGCGAGAAAGAGTCGGGTTTTTCATAAGCTTTGTCGCGTCATCCAATGAGAATGGTTCTTATTATCTCGAAAGCCTTATCGTTTGGCAACCCTTGTTTCATGCGGCGATGCGCTCCCTTTGGCGTCCCTCTCCTGCGGGTACTGATATAAACCAAGCGCTGTGGTAGACTATTCCGTTTTATTTTAGGCAGGCGGTAAATGGCGGTTGCGCAAGTCTTTTTCGCCGTCTATCGGCACAAGATGCGGCACGATAGCGCCGCCGATAATACGTTTCACGCGTGCCGTTAGGCAAAGCCCAGCTCTATATGAGCGGCAATTCGACCGGAATGGCGCGGTATAATCAATTGGAAGGAAGCAAGGACATGTCTCACCGGATCACTATCAAGCCCAGCAATCATGCCTTCACGACGCTTGGGGACGAAACCATCCTGGAAGCGGCTTTGCGCGAAGGTTTCGCTCTTCCTTACGGCTGTCGCAACGGGGCTTGCGGCGCTTGCAAGGGCGTGGTCTTGGAAGGCTCCGTCGATTACGGCGACTATCAGGCGAGCGCATTGAGCGAACACGACAAGCAGATGGGGAAAGCCCTATTCTGCTGCGCCAGGCCCCAGTCGGATATCGTCATCGAAGTTAAGGAAATCGGGGCGGCCAAGGATATCCCGATAAAAACCATGCCCTGCCGCGTACAGCATATCGAGCGGCCGAGCGACGATGTCATCGTGATGTACCTCAAGCTGCCCGCCAACGAACGCCTGCAGTTCTTGTCCGGCCAATATATCGATATTTTGCTCAAGGACGGCAAACGCCGTAGTTTTTCGCTGGCTAACGCGCCCCACGACGATGAGTATCTGCAGCTTCATGTGCGGCATCTGGCCGGCGGGCAGTTTACCGATTACGCTTTCAGCGCTATGAGGGAAAAGGATATTCTGCGTTTCGAGGGGCCTCACGGCAGCTTTTTTCTGCGCGAGGACAGCGACAAGCCGATGATCCTGCTCGCCAGCGGAACCGGTTTCGCCCCAATTAAGGCTATCGTCGAACACGCGCTGCATATCGGCCTGAAGCGGACGATGATCCTGTATTGGGGCGCGCGCACGCGTAAGGATATGTACTTGCCCGAACTGCCGCAAAAATGGCAGGCCGAGCACGCCAATTTCACGTTTTACCCGGTGCTCTCCGAACCGGCGCCGGACGACAACTGGAGCGGCCGCACCGGTTATGTGCATGAGGCGGTGCTCGACGATTTCGCCGACTTGAGCGCTTACCAGGTCTATGCCTGCGGCGCTCCGGCCATGGTGGAGGCGGCGCATCGCGCCTTTATCGGCGAACGCGGCCTGCCCGAAGACCAGTTCTTTTCCGATGCGTTTTTCGTGGCGGCAGCCACGGCGGATAAGTCGAAATAGCGTTTGCGCTATTCAAGCGGATTTTTCAAGCTCATGTCCAGGCTGCTGCGGTAATGTTTGCAGGCTTCGTCGGGACGGCCCAGCTTTTCCAGCAGTTCCGCCAACAGCAAGTGCGCATGGGGCGTAGCCTCGACCGCCAGGCTGGCTTCCAAGTAGCTTTGCGCCTTGCCCCACAAGGCCTGCAGCATGCATAGCCGACCCAGCGACAAGAGCAGCGCGGCGTCGCGGGGGTATTGTTTCAACCACGCTTCCGCGCGTTCGATCTGCTTCAGCAAATCCCGCCCCGGACAATAGCCGTAGACGGCGGCTAGCTCGCTATCCCATTGCCGTTCCAAGCTGGAGCCGGCAATATCCGCCGCCGTTTGGCAGTCGCCGGAGGCAATGAAAGCCTGGGCGGCTTGGAGCGCGACTTTGTTTTGCAGTCTCGCGTCGCCGGGCAGCTTTTGCCAGAATTCCTTGAGCGCGGGCAGGTCGTCGGATTTTCGTTTCAGGTTTTCCACATAAGCGTTGATTTTGACTTGCTCGGCCTGGGTCGAGTCGATGGCTTCGCGTTTTTCCAATTGCCCGACCAGGGGCGGAATTTGATCCCACATTTTTGCCTGTTGCAGGGCTTTCAGTTCCAGGCGCAGTGCGTAGGGATGCCGGCTGTCTTTGACGCTGAGCGTTTTCAGCGCGGCCAGAGCCTCGTCGGGATGGCGTTGATCGAGCAACAGATCGGCCTGCGTGATCAAGCGCGCGAGGTTTTGTTCCGGCGCCTTCTTTTCCGCCTGGGCCAGGTAGTCGTCGCGGCGATCGAAGGCGCGCAAGCGGTGAGCCGCCTGGGCTGCCAGCAAGGCGGACACGGCGGGCGATTCGTCCATCGCGAGCGCGGCGGCAGCCTGCTTTTCCGCCGTCACATAGCGCCCTTCGAAAAAGGCGGTCAAGGCGGTGGATAACGCGGCGCGGGCTTTATTCTGGCGCCGGGATAGCCGGAACGCCTGCACGTAGCCCGGTAGGCTGATCGTGTGTTGCACCATGCGCGCCAGGCTGTACAAGGCGATAAATGCCGCCAGGGATAAGACCACGAACAAATTCAGCGAGAGTTCGGCGCGGTAGGGTGGAAAAATCAGCAATACCAGGCCGTCGTTGTATTTGGCCGCAATCGTGAGGCTGACGGCCAGCGTCAGCCCGGCGAGTATCCACAGCAAGGTTTTCAACGGCCGCCTCGCTTCAGGTTGCGCAAGGCGTTCAGGCTGGTGGAGAGATCCGGCATCTCGACCGTTAATACCCCGGCTTGAAGTTGCTTGAGGCTAGCCATGGCAGCGCGGGTCGCCGCCGACTTGACGTCGAAGTAGCGATTCAGCGTGGTTTCCACCGTGTTCAGGTCGCGCCGGAACCCCGCATCGTCGTGCTGCAGCAAGGCCAAGCGCGCGGTCAATAAGCGCAGCTTGAGATTTTCCCTGAGGAAATAGGTTTGCGAGGGATTGAGCAAGGGCGCATCGGGATTTTCCATGTTGCGAATTTGCACTAGTTGCTTCAAGTCTTGCCAAGCTTCGTGCCCGAGCTTGAGCCAAAGATTTTTTTCAGGTGGTGTCTTGACCGGCTGTTTATCCAGCTTGGCGGTCGCGTCTATGGCCAGGGGCAGATCGGCCACGCTGGCCGCCAAGTCGTCCAGGTGCAGGCTGATGCCGGGAAGATCCACCATGGGCAGGGATTGCAGGCGCTGCATATCTTGCATGATCGCCTTCCGCAAGGGCAGCAACTGCGGGCGGTCGAGGCGCTGCAAGCGGCTATCGGCGGTTTGCAAGGCGATCAGCGCGCCCTTGACGTTGCCCGCCAGTTGCAGTTGCTCGTTAGCCGTGACCAGCAGTTGTTCGATTTCGGACAATGCCCATTCGTCGCGGTTCCTCGACATTTCTTGATAGAGCTCATCCAAGGCGATGCGCTGGTTTTGCGCTTCCGCTTGTTTACTTTCGAGCAGCCCCAGCTTCACCGCCATTTCGCGCGTGCTTTCCTGGGCTTGCTCAGCCATGAGTTTGCTTTGCTGATTTTGGCTGTCGATTTCGGCGAGGTGCTTGCCGAGATCGTGCTCGACCAGGCTAAACCGTTGCCGGCCGTCGAGCCAGGCCGTTGCGGCCAAGGCCAGCGCCAAGAGCGCGACGACCAAACTTATGTTGATGCGCACGCCATGGCTCGCCGCAATCGGCGGCTCGGTCGTTTTTTCGACGCTGGCCTCAGCCGTGGACGGTGCCGGAGATTCCTGTTCAACGCTCATCGTTCATCCTTAAACCAATCGATCAAGCCCTGCAGCAAGGCCTCGTCGCTCGGGCCGGCGACGACGACCTGCTTGACGCCCCGTGCGCCGGCTTCATCGGCAATCCGCGGGTGTATGGCGAACATCGGCGTAGATTCGAGCAGTACACGGCCGTTTGCGCCAAGCATAGCATACAGATTGTCCAGGCTTTCGCTGCTGGTGACGGTCACGGCGGCAATTTCGCCTCGCGCCCAACGCTCCAGCAGCGCTGCGGGGTCGGCGTCGGGCCGCACGCGCCGGTAACATTCCGCGTAGCTCACCTCGGCGCCGCGCTGGCGCAGGGTTTCCGCCAGCCACTCGCGCCCGCCCTCGCCGCGAACGATCAGAATGCGCTGAGCTTCTACTTGCCGCAAAGGCGCCATATCCAGCAAGGCTTCGCTGTCGGCGCCGCCTTCGGGCGCGATTGCGTTGGCTATGCCGTGCCGCGCCAAAGCTCGTAGCGTACCCTTGCCGACGGCGGCCAAACGGGGGCCTGCGGATAGCGCGGCGGCGCCGCCGAGCCAGGCCAGGGACTGCTCGACCGCTGTCGGGCTGATGAAAATCAGCCAATCGAAGCTCGCCAATTGTCCTAGCGAATGCTGCAGCGCGGACGGGTCGGCGGGAGCGCGGATTTCCAGCGCGGGAAAGGCGACCGGCGTGCCGCCCGCTTGCACTATCAATTCGGACAGGTTCCGGGCTTGCGTCTCCGGCCGAGTCACCAGCACGCCGATGCCCGCCAACGGCTTTCCCATCGAGCCTAGCCTTAGCCCAGTTCCGCCAGGATGGCGGCGGCGCCTTGGTCGAGCAGCAATTGGGCGATGCTTTCGCCGAGTTGTTCCGCCGCATCCAGGTCGCCCTCGGCTTCCGCACGCAGCACGGTGCTGCCGTCGGTGCGCGCGACGAAGCCGCGCATCCACAATTTTCCGCCGCGCAACTCGGCGTAGCCGCCCAAGGGAACTTGGCAACTGCCGTTGAGTTTGCGGCTCATCGCGCGTTCCGCCGTGACGCAGGCGGCGCTTTCCGGGCTGTTGAGGGGCGCCAATAGCGCCAGCACGTCGGTGCGGGCGGCGCGGCATTCTATGCCCAAGGCGCCTTGGCCCACGGCGGGCAGGGATTCCTCGCTGGCGATCAGCGCGGTGATGCGCTCGCCCAGCCCCAAGCGCTTCAGGCCGGCGGCGGCCAGGATGATGGCGTCGTACTGCCCCTCGTCCAGCTTGCGCAGCCGCGTTTGCACGTTGCCGCGCAGCGATTCGATTTTCAGCTCGGGATAGCGCGCTTGCAACTGGCATTGGCGGCGCAGGCTGGAGGTGCCGACCACGCTGCCGGTGGGCAATTCGTTGAGCTGCTTGTAGCGCGTGGAGACGAAAGCGTCGCGCGGGTCTTCCCGGTCGCAAATAACCGCCAGCGTAAAGCCTTCGGGCAGGTTCATCGGCACGTCTTTCATGGAATGCACGGCGAGGTCGGCGCGCCCTTCTTCCAGCGCCACTTCGAGTTCCTTGATAAACAGGCCCTTGCCGCCGATTTTGCTGAGCGGCGAGTCGAGGATTTGATCGCCGGTGGTGGTCATGCCGAGAATATCCACTTTTATTTGCGGATATAATGCCAAGAGCCGGCGCTGGATGTGATGGGCCTGCCACAGGGCGAGAGCGCTTTCGCGCGTGGCGATGGTCAGGCGCGCGGGCAAAGTCGTAGTCAAACCAAACTCACTTTTTTTGAGAAATAACGATGCAATTTACGAAAATTTCGCCGTGGAGCCCGGGTAAACCGCGTTTGCTCGGCACCCTCCTCCTGGCGCTGTCGATTCTAACATGGTTCGCCGCGGCGGGCGCGGCGACGGAAGACGCCGCCGTGCCGCTGGCGCAGGACCTGGCCGCCGACGGGCGGATTCTCCAAGACCGGCATATCCCCATGCTGGTGATGTTCAGCGCGCCCGGCTGCGCCTATTGCCGCAAGCTGCTGGACGAGTTTCTGCTGCCGATGCAGCGCAACCCGGAGTACCGCGAAAAAGTGCTGATGCGCCGCATCGAAATCGACAGTTCCAGCCCCTTGCACGATTTTTCCGGGAAGACGATCACCCAGCGGCAATTCGCCGTTGCCCATAAAGTGCGGCTGGTTCCGACCGTGGCGCTGCTGGGGCCGAATGGCGAAGGGCTGGCCGAACCCTTGGTCGGGCTGTCCAGCCCCGATTACTACGGCGCCTTCCTCGACCAGGCCATAGACGAATCTTTAGCCAAGCTGCGCGCGCCGCGCTAAACGGCAAGCGCCTTGCAGCGAAAAGGGCGAAGCGAAAATTTCGGGCTTAAGGCTGAGGCGATTTGCCGGTGAAATCAGATTTGGTCAACGTCAACGGGTTTTTCTTGAACTCGGACATGCTGATTGAGTAGCCGGCGAAGATCGTGCCCCCTTAAATTATGGGCTACAAAATGCATTCGAGTGTTTCATCGCTTGAGCAGAACTTCCCCCGTCATGGCCGATAGTGCCCATGCGCTCCTTCCTTGTATAGAGACCGAATAAAGACTATATTTAGTCCTGCTCAAACCGGGAACGTACCCATGAAATACTCAACCCAAATCAAACCCATCAGCTACCTCAAAGCCAATGCAGCCGAAGTGGTACGCCAACTCTCGGCGCAGCGCGAACCCCTGGTCATCACCCAGAACGGCGAAGCGAAGGCCGTCATCCAGGACATTGCGACCTACGAGGAAACCCAGGAAACCCTGGCGCTGCTCAAGATACTCGCCCTCGGCAACCGCCAGATCGAAGAAGGGAAGGTCACGCCGGCCGCCGATGCCATTCGGCGTCTACGCGGGAAAAAGGCGCACGACTGATGCGCTTCGAGGTACTGCTGACCGAAGACGCCATCCGCGATCTCGAAGACCTCCACGACTACATCGCTCAACACGACGCCCTCGCCAAAGCCGGCCACGTGCTCGACGGCATCGAGAAAGCGGTCGAGAGCCTGGCGGCCTTCCCGGAAAGCGGTGCTTACCCGAAAGAGCTGCTGGCACTGGGTATCCGCGAGTACCGGGAAACGTTTTTCAAACCCTACCGGGTGATTTATCGGGTCATCGGCCAGCGAGTCTACGTCTACCTGATCGCCGATGGGCGGCGGGACATGCAGACCCTGCTGGCTCGACGTTTGCTCGGGGCATAGCCGGGGCACGCGGGAGGGCCATTAGGCCGCAAAGCGTCCGACAGCGCTCGCGTAGGCTCGCAGAGCCGCCTAATGGATTATCTGGGTTCAATGAAGCCGGGAAGACTGTAACCCAGTCGTTTTAAGCCAAAAGTCAAACTTTCGCCCGCTGGTATTGCTGCGGCCACGAAACCTCATCCCCCAATTCCCGCGCCGCCTGCAAGGGCCAGTAGGGATTGCGCAGCAATTCCCGGCCGACGAATACCGCATCGGCTTGGCCGGTGACCAGGATGTGCTCGGCCTGGATGGCCTCGGTAATCAGGCCGACGGTGCCCACGGCGATTCCCGTCTCGGCCCGGATCGCCGCCGCGAACGGGGTCTGGAAGCCGGGGGCGGCGGGTATCTGAGCTTCCGCCAGCAGGCCGCCGCTGGAGACGTCGATCAAATCGACGCCGATCGCCTTCAATTCCCGCGCCAACACGATGGACTGGGCCAAATCCCAGCCTCCCTCCGCCCAGTCGGTGGCGGAAATCCGCACCAGCAGCGGCAGTGTTTCCGGCCAAGCGCGGCGCACGGCCTGCGCTACCCGCAAGGGCAGGCGCAGGCGGTTTTCCAGGCTGCCGCCGTAGCCGTCGGTGCGGCGGTTGGTGAGGGGCGAGAGGAACTCGTGCAGCAGGTAGCCGTGCGCCATGTGTATTTCCACCGCCTCGAAACCGGCGGCCAGACTGCGTCCGGCGGCGGCGACGAAGCGGGCGACGACGGCGTCGATGTCTTCCTCGCCCATTTCCTGGGGCGCGTAGCACTGGCCGAAAAAGGGCAGGGGGCTGGGCGCGATGGGCCTCCAGCCGCCGGCGTTCGGCATCAGCGGCTGGCCGCCGTTCCACGGGGTGTCGCAGGACGCCTTGCGCCCGGCGTGGGCCAGTTGGATGGCGGCGGCGGCGCCCTGGTCGCGGACGAAACGGGTGATCGGCTTCAAGGCCTGGACGTGACCGTCGTCCCACAGGCCGAGGTCTTGGGGGGTGATGCGGCCTTCCGGCGAAATCGCTGTCGCTTCCACCATCACCAGTCCGGCGCCGCCCACCGCGCGGGCGCCGTAATGGGTCAGGTGCCAGGGGCTAGGGTAGCCTTCCGTGGCCGAGTATTGGCACATCGGGGACATAAAGAGGCGGTTGCGTATTTCCAGTTCGCGCAGCTTGATCGGGGTAAAAAGTAGACTCATGGCTTTTGTCTCTCAACGATGGGTGAATTCCTTGATGACGGCCTGCTGGCGGCGGCTCACCGGCAGCCTTTCCGCGGTGGCTTTGAGCACCACGGCCCAGCCGCCGTGGTTGTCGTCGTCGGTTTTTTCGAAGCCGGCCACGGCGCCGCGCGCCACCAGGCAATTGCGGTGGATGCGCACGAAATGGCCGGCGAACTCCTCTTCCAGGCGGTTGAGCGATTCCTCCAGCAAAAATTCCTTTTCCGCCGTGCGCACGGTGACGTATTTCAGCTCCGCCCGCAGGTAGAGGATATCCTCCAGCGGGATGAGGTGGATGCGGCCGTGCTGGAACACGCTGACATGCCGTAGCGAGCGCGGCAGCACGTAGCGCAAGGCTTCCGCCTGGCCCTCGCTCATCGTCTGGGCCTTGCGCAGCGCCACCAGCAGGCGCTCCCGGCGCACCGGCTTGAGCAGGTAGTCGATGGCGTTGACCTCGAAGGCGTCCACGGCGTGCTGGTCGAAGGCGGTGACGAAGATCACCGCCGGCGGCGCCGGAAAGCGCTGGATGTGGCGCGCCGCCTCCAAACCGTCCATCCCCGGCATGCGGATGTCGAGCAGCACCACGTCGGCGGGGTGGCCGTTCAGCCAGGCGATGGTCTCCGCGCCGTTGGCGGCCTCGCCCGCCACTTCCAGCGGCAGTTCGGCGGCGCAATCCTGCAGCAGGTCGCGCAGGCGGCTGCGCGCCGGGGCCTCGTCGTCGACCACGAGTATGCGCAAGGCCTCGCTCACCCCTCCGCCTCCGCCGTGGTGTAGGGCAGCGTGATGTGGACTTGGTAGGTCTGGTTGTTGAGGCTGCTGTCCAGCGTGGCCTCGGCGTCGAAATGCAGTTGCAGGCGCTCGCGGATATTGGCCAAGGCCATTTTGTTGCCGGCGTGGTGGCTACCTTCGCTGCGGTAAGGATTGCGCAGCACCAGGTGCACCTGGTCGCGGCGCAGGTAGATGTCGATGCCGATTTCCCCCGGTTCCGCGGCCGGCTCGATGCCGTGGTACACCGCGTTCTCCAGCAAGGGTTGCAGCACCAGGGGCGGAATCAGGGCGTCTCCCGGCATGTTGTCGATGCGCCAAGCCACCTGCAGGCGCTCGCCCAGGCGCAATTGCTCCAATTCCAGGTATTGGCGGGAGAGCGCGACTTCCTGCTCCAGGGTGGTCAACTGGCGGTTGTCCGCCATCAGCACGCGGAACAGGTCGGCCATGTTCTCCAGCGCCTGTTCCGCCCGCGGCGGATCGCTGCGGATCAACGACAGCACGGCATTGATGCTGTTGAACAAGAAATGGGGGCGGATGCGCGCTTGCAAGGCTTGCAAGCGCGCCTCGGTGACGGCGGGCGAGAGCGCCTTGCTGCGCAGATGAAAATAGCCGAGCAGGACGGCGCAAATGGCTGCGGCGAAAGCCAGGCCGCGCGCCCAGCCGTAGGCGAAGGCGCCGTCGAGCAGATTGGCGCTCCACGCCGATCCGGCGGCGGTCAGCGCCAGCACGACGGCGAAAACCGCCGCGATTCCCGCCCGGTAGCGCAAGCGCCGCAATGGCCGGCATCCCGCCCCGAGCGCCACCAGGCTGGCCAGCAATACCGGCTGCAATGCCAGGGAGATTTCCAGCAAAGCGGTCCAGGCGGCGTCCCAAGTCGGGCTTTTCACCGCGGCGGCGGCTACGCTCAGCGCATCGACGATCACCAGGATGCGCAGCATCACGCCCAGGTTGCAGAAGTCGGGGAGGGAGGCGGCAGGGGTATTTTGCTTTATACTTCGCATCTTATCGACGACTTCCGCGGGGAGTGGTCGTTCATTCTGGTACAAGGTCAGCAGATAATGCAAGAACAGAACAAAACCTGGTCAGGCCGCTTCAGCGAGCCGGTGACCGAACTGGTGAAGCGCTACACCGCCTCGGTGAGCTTCGACCGGCGCCTGGCGGAATTCGACATCCAGGGCTCGCTCGCCCATGCCGCGATGCTGCACGCCGCCGGCCTCCTTTCCGCCGGCGACCTGGCTTCGATCCGCAAGGGCATGGCGCAAATCCTCGACGAAATCCGCCGCGGCGATTTCCACTGGTCGGTCGACCTGGAAGACGTGCACATGAACATCGAGCACCGCCTCACCGCGCTCGCGGGCGATGCCGGTAAGCGCTTGCACACCGGGCGTTCGCGCAACGACCAGGTGGCCACCGACGTGCGCCTGTATCTGCGCGCCGCCATCGACGGCTTGCTTGCGCTGCTGCGCGAGTTGCGCCTGGCCCTGCTCGACTTGGCCGAAGCCCATGCCGATACCGTGATGCCCGGCTTCACTCATCTCCAGGTGGCCCAGCCGGTGAGCTTCGGCCATCACATGATGGCTTATTTCGAAATGCTCGGGCGCGACGCCGAACGCCTCGCCGACGCGCGCCGCCGGGTCAACCGCCTGCCCCTGGGCGCCGCCGCGCTGGCCGGAACCAGCTACCCGATAGACCGCGAATTCGTCGCCCGCGAGTTGGGCTTCGACGATGTTTGCCGCAATTCCCTGGACGCCGTTTCCGACCGCGACTTCGCCATCGAATTCACCGCCGCCGCCGCCTTGGTGATGACCCATTTGTCGCGCCTGTCGGAAGAGCTGATCCTGTGGATGAGCC
>JAIOJO010000340.1 GCA_019911985.1 Sulfuricellaceae bacterium
TATTAAAACAGCTTCTTAAAGCATATGGCGTTTGTTTTGTATCAGCTCGCGCTCCTGCACCACGATAAAACGATGCAGCACGTTTTCGCCTATTCTGGACAAGCCGACGAAGCGGCATCCCATGCTGATTATGGGGTGATCCATGATTTTTTTCGTGGTCGGTTTCAGGCTGCGCACTTCGAGGTCGCACTCCAGCATCCCGGATTTTCCCATGTCGATTTTGCAGCCTTTTAATGTTTGATAAAGCTCGAATGTTTGGCCGGGGTCGCTTAAGGAAAAGCTCATTCCGCCCAGGCTGACTTCCTCTACCAATAAGCGCATTTCTTCCCCTTCCGGGGGTGTCCATAGCGCATAGGTGTCGCCGGTTTGAATGCGTATCCTGAAGTGTTCCCTGTGCTGGAAGCGGCGCAAGCTAAGCGGAATAGCCGACGAGAAAGCGCTACGCTCCTGATAGGTGCCGAGCCGAGGCTGATCGGAGAAAAATTCGATTTTGACCTGGCCGTGGAAGCCGGAAAAGAAAACCCGGCGGCTGTTGGCGATTTTCTGGTTGATGGCCGGGTCGCCGCAGGCATCGAAAATCAGCCTGTTGCGTTCCGCATCCAATTCCAGGATCAAGGTGGTAATGCTTTCCGTCCCCTCGTTGAACGAAACGCTAAGAAGCTCCGAGTGTTTAATCAGGTAGCGAATGATTTGGATGATTTCCGCCCGCGAAGATATATCGAATTTATTGTTCCCGCCCCCCGCGCCGCCGTGTTCATTCTGTGCCGCCATTAATTTCATGCCCCGTTTCTTTCTTGCGATTCAGTTTGGATGGCCCTAAAGACCGGTTCTCGGCCAAGGCGTAGGGTGGCATAACGCTTTCGCCGTGACAACTGCGAACGTCGGGGATTTCGCGTTGTTCAGCGCCACGCGATGCCGCTGCCCGATCCGCGCGGATCGCTCGCCGCGGCGGCTTGCCGGGTTCGGCGGTCGATGAATACGGCCTGCATGTTTCCCCATGGGCGCTGGGTCTGCTCCACCACATGCCCCTTCAATTCCAGGGTTTGCAAAACGTCGGACGGAAAAGCGCCCGGCTCGACCTCGATTTTATCCGGCAGGTATTGGTGATGGTAGCGCGGCCGGCTCACGATGTCCCGCACGCTCAGATCGGGCCGATGCACGAAGTCGAGTATCGACAGCAGAACCATGCTGATGATGCGCGAACCGCCGGGCGCTCCGACGACCAAGGTGCCGCGATCGCTCTCCACAAAAGAAGGCGACATGCTGGAAAGCGGGCGTTTCCCGGGCGCGATGGCGTTGGCGGCGCTTCCCACCAAGCCGTAGGTATTCGGCACGCCGGGCGCCAGCGAGAAATCGTCCATTTCGTTATTCAAGATAACGCCGGTCGAACCGGCGATAAAAGTGGAGCCGAACAGCGTGTTGATGCTCAGCGTGACCGCCGCGAGGTTGCCCGCGGCATCGGCGATGGAGAAATGCGTCGTGTTGTTGCCGCCGCTGGCGCCGTCTATGGCGGGGCCGAGCGCATCGCTGGGCGTGGCGTTGTCGATGTCGATCGAAGCGGCGCGCTCGGCGGCGTAGGCCTTGCTGCGCAGCCGGGCGGAGGGAATGGCGACGAAATCGGGGTCGCCCAGATAGCGCGCCCGGTCTTGGTAGGCGCGGCGCATGGCCTCCACCGCCAAGTGTATGCGGTCGGCCGTATCGGCCTTCGCATAGGGCAGCGTTTCGAGGATGTTCAGGCTCTCGGCGAGAACCAGGCCGCCGGACGAGGGCGGCGGGGCGGCGACGATCTTGGCGCCCTGGTAGCTAAACGTCAGCGGAGCGCGCTCGACGATGCGGTAGCCGGCCAGGTCCCGCTCGTCCCAAATGCCGCCGTGCGCGCGGACGGAACGAAGCAGCTCGCGCGCCACCCGTCCCCGGTAAAACCCGGCTTCCCGTTTACGCGCAAGGGCCTCGAAAACCTGGGCGAGCTGCGGTTGGCGCAGCCGCATTCCCTGGCGTAAGGGCTGGCCGTGGGGCATGAACAAAGCCGCTGTCTCGGGGTGCGCCCGCAGTGCGCTGGAGCGCAGGCGGATCATGCTTGCCAGCCGCGCATCGACGGGAAAGCCTTGCCGCGCCAGGCGGACGGCGGGTGCTAGCGTAACGCGCAAGGGCAGCCTGCCGTAGCGGCGCGATACCCAAGCCAGCGCGGCGGGCGTTCCCGGAATGGCGGAGGCCAGGGGGCCGTCCAGCGAGGCTCGCGGCAAAGGCCTTCCGTCCGGGGCGAGAAAGGTGTCGGGCCGCGCCGCCCGCGGCGCTTTTTCGCGCCCATCGACAAAGATGTCGCGCCGGTCGGAAGCGCGATGGAACAGCCAAAATCCGCCGCCGCCCAAGCCCGAGCTATAGGGCTCGACCACCGCCAGAACGGCCGCCACCGTGACGGCGGCATCGAAGGCATTTCCCCCGCGCGACAATATTTCCCGCCCGGCCTGCGTGGCGAGCGGGTGAGCGGACGCGATGGCCGAGCTTGCGGCATAAGACGGGGCGGAACCCATCCACAGTGCCGCCAATGCCAAGAGGAGGAGCGCGCGCGAGAACCGATGCTGCAATACGTTCACTATTTTTCCGGTCGAGTCGTCCACGGGAACGGAGATTTTACCGTTCTTGCGCCCAGCGGCGTGCATTAATTCGGCACGATGGGCCGGTAGCGTTTTAGCGAGTTTTTCTCGATGGCTATCCGCGGGATCAGGATTTGTTAAGACAGCCTCTTAGAGAGGCCGGACGGCTCGATTTTCGAGTATCATGGGCGCCAATTCCCTTGGCGAAATAGACTTATGCGACACTTGCTTGGCCTCATTTTTTTGCTCTTTCCGCTGCTTGTCCAGGCCGCCGAAACGCGGATATGGAACCCGTATTTCAACACCGGCAATCTTTTCGCCAGCTTGACCGACGAGGAGACGGCCGCGCGCAACCAGATCAACCTGCGGCGCGGCCAAGTGGGTCTGGCGACGCTCGCTTGGAACGGCCAGCTCGAACAGGCGGCGCGCGGGCATTCCAATTATCTGGCGCTGAACAATATCACCGGGCATTACCAGACGGCGGGTAGCAGTGGCTTCACCGGGGCCGATCCCGGCGCGCGCATCACCAATGCAGGCTATGCCTGGCGCGGCTACGATGAGGTGATCGCCTTCGGGCCGAGCTCCGGCGTCGTCGCGGTGGAAAACCTGATGGAGGCCATTTACCACCGCTTCGGGATTTTTAGCACCTATGTCGATGAAATCGGCTCGGGCTTCGCGGATACCCACCCCACCTATACTTACGTGATGACCGCCGACCTCGCCACGCGCAATTCCACCTTGCCCTCGCCGGGGGCGAACTGGGTCGGCGTGTATCCCTACAACGGCGAAACCGGCGTGCCGATCGACTTCTATTCCGACGAGGAAAGCCCCGATCCCGTCCCCAACGCCAACCGCGTCGGCTACCCCATCAGCATCCATCTCGACCAAAGCCAAACGCTCGGCGTCACGAGCTTCACCGTCAGCGCCAACGGCAGCGCACTGCCGACGATCCAGCTCACATCGGTGGACGGTCATACGCCTAAGTCGGCCAGCGCTATCATCCCAACCCAGGCATTGACCTACGGCACCACCTACACGGCAAATTTCAGCGGCACAGCCAACGGCGCCGCGCTGAACAAGACCTGGAGTTTCACCACGGTGCCGTTGAGCAATATTTCCTTCTCTCCGGCCAGCCTCACGCTGGCGCCGGGGCAGACGCAGCAGCTCAAGATACAGGGCGGCAGCGGACGCTATGCCGGTGTCGGCTGGAGCAACGGCTCGGTCATCAAGGTCGCTTTCGTCGGTACCGACACCTTGCAAATTACCGCCTTGGCGCCGGGCAGCGCCAGCATCACCGTGACCGACAGCGACAATCGCCAGGGCTCGATGACGGTAAATGTCGCCACGGCCGCGCCCGCACCCAGCGTCAGCGACGCCGACTGCGTTTTCAATTGGGCGGAAAGCCTCTTCCCCGGCTATTTCCCCAAAGGCCCTCCCACGGAAACCGCCGGCGGCTACACGTTCCGGCATTACGCCCAGACGGGATTTTATCTCGCCACCGACAGCAATAGCCGCGTGATCGTCCATAATGGATTGGATTGGATACTGAAAGATGTCGGGGCGGTCGGCGATTTTCTGCCCCAGGCCAGAGCTAGCGGCTGTTAGCGGCGGCTGGAGGACGGTTCCGGTTTGTTGCACTTTCGCCCACGATAATTTCTACTATTAAGGAGCATGAAAATGTCGCTAAAAACCGGAAGAAATTTATTAGCCGCACTTCTTTTGGCGGGGGCCTCGGCGGCGAACGCTTTTCCGTTCGCGATCGACGATTTCAAGGTCGTCCAGGACGGCGTGACGATATTCCACGACGGTTTCGACGGCGCCACGACACCGCCCGCCGCGCCGAATTTCAGCGACGGGACGGCGGGTGTTTACTGGCCGCGGGGGATTTTTTCCGCGCCCGCGGGCGGCAAGCTCTCGCTCACCACCGCCGGCACCGAAATTAGTCCGGTCACCCCGAACTATCTGGTGCAGCGCGGCTTGCTCGAACATACGGTCAGCGCGGACGGCTCCATCAACGCCTCAGCAGGCTTGACCCCCGGCCATAGTTTCGAGGTTTCGGCGATCTACGACCTGAACATGCCGCAAGTGGTAAGCGAAAGCTACGGCATCGAACTGGGGGATTGGGCGCAGAAAAATTGCCCCGACTGCGTGCGCATGGCCGTACTCATGAACGATAAAGGCAAGGTGAACATCAAGTTCTATAAAATCAACCCGGCCACCCAGCTAAAGACCGACATCTCGTCGGTAACGGCCGATGCCACGCACCCGCAAATTCTGCTCAAGCTGAAGAAAAGCGATGCGGCGTCGAATACGGTAACGGCTTCCTACACTTATATCGACAACGGCGTGCCCGGCACCGAGGTGCCGATGGCCGGAAGCACCACGATTTTCAATGTCCAGCAATATTCCTTGGCGAGCTTTTTGGCCTACACGCCGGTCGCTACGGCTACCGCGCAGGGCAGCAACAGCAACCTGTCGCTGACGGCGCAGGTGAACGGCGCGGGCAATTACAGCGGCAAGACGGTGAACGTGTATGTCGCGGCGATCTACGGCGGTCTGGTCTTCTTCAACAACGGCATGAGTTGGGCGCAATGGACAGGCGGAACCATGCCGCCCTACGCGAGCGGCGTCAAGGCGGGGGACCGAACGCTTTCCATCCTGTCGAACCTGGATGTGTCGAGCTTGTCCGGAACGACGATTTTTGTCGGCTACGGGGTGGACCAGGACGACATGATCAACAACACTGCCTACAGTTCGGTGTACACCATCCAATAGCCTCTCCAGGCGGCGTTCCAATGCAAAGCGGCCATTTTTGCATTGGAACGCCGTCGCGCGTCTTCATTTCATCCTGCCTAAATCGCCTTTGCCCTGGTTTTTTCCCGGAGTCTGAATGGCGCGCGCTTCGGGAATGCAGGGCATGCGCAAGAAAGAAATCGCTAGAAGGCCTGTCAGGTAATCGGCGCTGCGCCGACTAAGCGGAGTACGGGCAATTTCCCGGTATGCGCCGCATCGGCCCGGCGACGGGTGGCGGAGCGGACGAATCGAGATCAAGGGAGGATTTTATGCGCTGGGGCGTGGGTAACAAGATACTGCTGGGCTACGTATTGGGATTCGCAATGATGCTGGGGTTTTCGGCCTTGACCTTGTTCAACGGCGGCACGGTGCGCGTCACGACCGCCGATGTCGCCGAACACGGTCTTCCCGGCCTGATCGCCTCCTCCCGGCTTGTTGCCGCGATGGAACGGCGGGTGAACATTCTCTATGAGCTGTACGCCACCGCGGATGCCGCCCAATATACCGCGCTGATCCGGGAGAACGACAAGGAGATAGCCGCGCAGACCGGCAAGGCCGGGATGCTGCCCGGCTTTTCCTCGGTGGAGCGGGAATGGCAATCCCGCTTGCAGCGGTTGGGCGCGGTCGAGGCGGATTTTCGCGGCGTGATGACGGCCGGCGAAGTGGACTGGGATCGGGCGCGCGAGCTCTTGGGACAATACCATGCCCAGGCCCGCGCGGCGGAGGAGTTGTTGTTCAAGGTGGCGCAGGCCGCCGCCGGCAAGGCGCAGACCGAGGCCGACCGCGCCACGGCCTTGACGACCACCTTGATGGTGGTGAGCGTGGTTATGGGGATCGCGGTGCTGGCCGTTTTCGCGGCGGCGCTGTTGTTCACGCGCAAGACCGTCATCCAACCCTTGCGCAAGATCAGCCGCAAGATCATCGAGATCGCCGAGGGCAAGGATTTCACCGAGCGCTTGGATATCCGGCAGGGCGATGAAATCGGCGAGATCGCCGGAGCCTTCAACCGCTTGGCCGAGCAAATTCGCGGCATGGCACAGGCGCTGGACAGCACCGCCGGCGAGCTGGGCGGCGCGGTGGCTACCCTTTCCGGCGTGGTGCACGACAACCGCGGCAGCATCGAACGGCAACTCTCCGAGGCGGACGGCATCCAGCAAATGATCCAGGCGTTGGCCGGGCAAGTGGACGACATCGCCGTCCAGGCCAGGGATGCGGCCTTGGCCGCGCAAGACTCGGCGCTCGCCTCGGCCGAAGGGCGGCAGGCGGTGGCGGCCAGCCGCGCCTCGATCAGCGCCTTATCGGATGAAGTTGTCGCCACCGCCACGGTGGTCGGCAATCTGGAGGAAGACGCCCAGAAGGTCAGCGCGGTTTTGGCCCGGATACGCGATATTGCCGACCAAACCAATCTGCTCGCGCTCAACGCGGCCATCGAGGCGGCGCGCGCCGGGGAGGCCGGGCGCGGCTTGGCCGTGGTGGCGGACGAGGTGCGCAAACTGGCGACCACCGCGGGCGACGCGACCACTGAGATCGACCGCATCATCGGCCACCTCAGCCAAGTGACGGAGCTGGCCGCCAAGGCCATGCGCGACAGCCAGGAAAATGCCGCCCGCAGCGTCGGCCAGGCGGTCGAGGCGGAAGCAAAGCTGCAACGCATCCAGGCGGCGGCGGAGGAGATCAATAACCGCAACGGCGCCATCGGCCAGGCCACCGAAATCCATCAGCAGCATGTCGCGGCGATCCGGTCCGGCATCGAAAACGTGGGCTCCGCCGCCCGAGCGGTGAAGGGCAAGAGCTTGACGCTGGAGGATTCGGCGGGCCGCTTGGGGCAATTGGCCGGCGGGCTGCGCCAATTGATCGGGCAATTGCGTTATTGAGCGGGAGCGCTTGCGGATGGTGTGCCGCTTATCCCAATAGTCCAGCCTTGCCCGTGCGGCGTTTCTCTATTCCGTAATATAGAAATGGCCGCTTCGCGGTAGAATGGCGCCGTGCGTCCTCTCCTCCGCTTGCTCAAATCGCCCTTCGCCCTGGCTTTTTACCTGGGCGGGCTGGCCGTTTCCGGCTACGCCCCGTTCTATCTTTTTCCGCTGCCCTTGCTGGCGCTGGCCGCTTTGTTCCGCCTCTGGCAGGGCGCTTCCTCGCCGCGGCGGGCGGCGCTAATCGGCTGGGCCTTCGGCTTGGGATTTTTCGGTTTCGGCGTCAGTTGGGTCTACGTCAGCCTGCACGATTTCGGCGCGATGCCGGCGCCGCTCGCGGCATTGGCGACCTTGCTGTTTTGCGCGTTCCTGGCCTTGTTTCCGGCGGCGGCGGCTTATCTTCAGGCGCGCTCGGCGCTGCGGCCCTGGCTGAAGTACAGTCTGTCGATTCCCGCTTTATGGGTGCTGGGCGAATGGGTGCGCGGCTGGCTATTTACCGGCTTTCCCTGGCTGGCGCTGGGCTATTCCCAAGTACCCTTCAGTCCGCTGGCGGGGTGGGCGCCCCTGCTCGGCGTCTACGGCGTTTCGCTGGCGGCCGCGCTCAGCGCCGGGCTGCTGGCGCTGGCGGCGGGTAGGGGCCGGGCGAGGTGGCCGGCCTTGGCCGCGCTGGCCGTGCTGTGGCTGTGCGGGGCGGGCTTGCAGCAAGTCCGCTGGACGCACGCGACCGGCGCGCCGGTGGCGGTCAGCCTAGTGCAAGGCGATATGTCCCAGAACTTGAAATGGCGCGAGGACCAAGTGCGCGCCACGCTGGACCTTTACGCCGGCTTGACCTTGTCCAGCCGCGGGCGCTTGATCGTGCTGCCGGAAACGGCGTTGCCGCTGTTTTACCACCAGGTGCCGGAGGATTATCTGGCTTTGCTCGCGCAGCATGCGCGGCGCAACGGCGGCGATTTGATCGTCGGCCTGCCGGAATATGCCGCCGGGCGCGAATACTACAACAGCGCCTTCAGTTTCGGCGCCGCGCCGACGCAAACCTACCGCAAATACCATCTGGTGCCCTTCGGCGAATATATTCCGCTGCGGCCGGTGTTGGGCTGGATCGTCGAGGTACTGCACATTCCGCTTTCGGATTTCTCCCGCGGCGCGCCGGTGCAGCCGCCGCTAAAGGTGGCGGGGCAAGCCGTGGCGATGAATATTTGCTACGAGGACGTGTTCGGCGAAGAAATCATCAACCAGTTGCCGCAAGCGACGCTGCTGGTGAACATCAGCAACGACGCCTGGTTCGGCGATTCCGTCGCCCCCTGGCAGCACTTGCAGATTTCCCAGATGCGCGCCGTTGAAAGCGGCCGCTACATGCTGCGCGCCACCAATACCGGCGTCACCGCCATCATCGACCGGCATGGGCGGGTGGTGAAGTACGCGCCGGAATTCACGCACACGGTGCTGGAGGGCGAGGCGCAGGGCTATGCCGGCGCAACGCCTTACGTCCGCCTTGGGAATGGGCCACTGTTGGGTTTGCTGGCCGGATTGCTGGGGCTGGCGCTCGGCTTGGGGTGGAAAGACGGCAGGAAACGTATTGGCGCAACAATAGATTAGGCTGGCATTATGGCTACCGGTAGATTATAAATGTCCGGGCGCAGGCGTCAGCCTTAATGCACGGGTTCAAGTGCGGCGCGCAACACGGTTGCAATCCGAGCCCGTCTTGTTCATTTTTTTGCAGAACTTACCATGCCTGAAAAAACCAGCCCTGTCGCCATTAACGCCGCTGAGGCGCCGCCGCGCGCCAAGCCCTCCATCTATCCCGAGCCCTTTGCGTCCCGCATGGCGGGAAGGGAGAAGCGCCCGCTGGGCGACCTGTTCGGCCTCGAAAACTTTGGCGTTAACCTCACGCGCTTGGCCCCGAACGCGGTTTCCGCCCTTCGCCACGCCCACTCCAAGCAGGATGAGTTCATTTACGTCCTGCACGGGCGGCCTATCCTGCAAACCGACGAAGGCCGAACCCAGCTCTCTCCGGGCATGTGCGCAGGCTTCAGGGCGGGCGGAGGGAACGCCTGCAATCTGGTCAACGAGACGGCGGAGGAGGTCGTGTACCTCGAAATCGGCGACAGGACGCCGGGGGACGAAGCGACCTATCCCGACGACGATCTTCAAGCCGTGCTTGTGGACGGTCAGTGGCGGTTTTTCCACAAAGACGGCACGCCATACTGAGGGATGCCTGTTCAGGGCTTCCCCGGAGGCTTTTACGCCGTTTCCGGTATTCCGGTCATCCCAGATATTTGAGGTGGCTGCCGCAGCCCTGGGTGCAGTCGCTGGCGCCGAAGCGGGGTACCGGGATCATTCCCGCCGTCGCTTGGTTGAGTTGGCATTCGCTCTCCGCGTAGACCCGCGTTTCCACGCCATCGGCGTAGGCCAGCAGGTAATCGATGTGCCAGCGCAGCTTCTTGTCGCGCGAGCGGTGGCGGCGCAGCCGCGCTTCGATGTTGCGCTTGGCGCTGCCGGTATAGACGTAGCGCCCCGCCGGGAAGTCGAAGCTGCCCAGCTTGCCCACGGCGATGTGCGCCGCTGCGGGCAGCGTGAAGAATAATTGGTAAGTCGGGCAATAAGCATCCATCCGCCCCAGTTTATCTTCCTTGCTTTGCGCCCGCCAGCGTGGCCGGGGTTTTTCCGCCCGCCGAAAAGAAGTAGAATCGACGCTCTTTATTCCAAGCCTACGGCACCTTTTTCATGCTGACTTTTCAACAGATCATCCTTACGTTGCAGGAATACTGGGCCAAACAGGGCTGCGCTCTGCTCCAGCCCTACGATATGGAGGTGGGGGCGGGTACCTCGCACACCGCCACTTTCCTGCGCTCGATCGGCCCCGAGCCGTGGAAAGCGGCTTACGTCCAGCCTTCGCGCCGTCCCAAGGACGGACGCTACGGCGAAAACCCGAATCGCCTGCAGCATTATTACCAATTCCAAGTCGTGCTCAAGCCCGCGCCGGACAACATTTTGGAGCTCTACCTGGGTTCGCTGGAAGCCTTGGGCTTCGACTTGAAGAAAAACGACATCCGTTTCGTCGAGGACGACTGGGAAAACCCCACCCTGGGCGCCTGGGGCCTAGGTTGGGAGGTGTGGCTGAACGGCATGGAAGTCACCCAGTTCACCTATTTCCAGCAAGTGGGCGGCATCGACTGCAAGCCCATCACCGGCGAAATCACTTACGGCCTGGAGCGCCTCGCGATGTACCTGCAAGGGGTGGAAAACGTCTTCGACCTGGCCTGGACCGGGGGCTTGAGCTACCGCGACGTCTACCACCAGAACGAGGTGGAGCAGTCCTCCTACAATTTCGAGCACAGCGACGTGGAGTTCCTGCTCGGCGCCTTCAACGCCCACGAGAAGCAGGCCAAGCACCTGATGGAGAACGCGTTGGCCTTGCCCGCCTACGAGCAGGTGCTGAAAACCGCGCACACCTTCAACCTGCTCGACGCCCGCGGCGCGATTTCCGTCACCGAGCGCGCCGCCTACATCGGCCGCATCCGCAACCTGGCGCGGGCCGTGGCGCAGGGTTATCTGGAATCCCGCGCCCGTCTCGGCTTTCCCATGGCCGCCCGGGAACGGGCCGCCGAAGTTCTGGCGCAGATTGAAAAGAAAGCCGCAGCATGAGCAGCAAGAATTTACTGGTCGAACTCTTCGTCGAAGAACTGCCGCCCAAGGCGCTGAAAAAGCTGGGCGAGGCCTTTGCCTCAGTTCTGTTCGAATCCCTCAAGGCCCAGGGCTTGGCCGCCGCCGGTGCCGCCGTCACCGGCTATGCTTCGCCGCGCCGCCTGGCCGCGCATGTCGTTGGCGTGGCCGCCGATGCCGCCGACAAGCCGGTGTCGCAAAAACTCATGCCGTTGAGCGTGGGCCTGGACGCTTCCGGCCAAGCCACGCCGGCGCTGTTGAAAAAGCTCGCCGCGCTCGGCCTGGATGCGTCGGTATTGCCTCGGCTCAAGCGCGAAAACGACGGCAAGGCCGAAACCCTGTTTTTCGATACCGTGGTACCGGGGGCGACCCTCGCCGAGGGATTGCAAAAGGCGCTTGAAGAAGCCCTCGCCAAGCTGCCCATCCCCAAAG
>JAIOJO010000341.1 GCA_019911985.1 Sulfuricellaceae bacterium
AACGCGAACACGCCCACCAGAGCCATGCTTGCCGCAACCGGCAGCCTTGTCGACGAAGCGATCAACAAGCCTAAGACCAGCACGGATGCGGCAATCCCCGCATCGACACCGGGCAGGCTCACGCCCAGCAGGCCCAAAGCACCGCCCAGCCCCATCATGGCGACAAAGGCAAGAGGCACCGCCCAGCGCGCCTTGCCCCCCAATTGCGCCGCCCAGAGTCCGACCGCGGTCATGGCCAGCAGGTGATCCCAGCCGGTGAACGGGTGGATCGCTCCAGAGACGAAGCCGGCCCCGTGCATGCCTATATGCGCTTGCGCTTCGACCGAAATAAAACCTGCCGCCGCCACGGCCGAGACTATCGCTGTTTTGAGTTTCATGGCATTCCCTCCTGTTGACCTAATAGATTCAAGGTATAAAAGCGCTTCCGTTGCACACCGCATTGTCTAGATTTAAGGAGCCTCAACCGCCACGCCCACGCTGGGCGGGCGGCTGGTGGGCGCCGCCAGCAATACGCCGATTTCCCTCAGATACTCGTCCCAATTGCGCATGCCGGTCAGCGTGCCGACATAGCCACCGCCGCGCAAAAAAACCAGCGCGGGCCAAGCGCCGAAGCCGAACTTAAGTTGCAGCGCGGTTTCGGCCTCGCGTCGCACCAAGCCGATGTCGAAACGCTGAGGGAAGGCTTTGCTCAATTCGGGCAGGATCGCCGCGACGTCCAGGCTTTCCGGGTAGCGCTCGGGATCGCCGGTGAAAAACAAAATGCCTTCGGCCGCTCCGCCCGCGAAGCCTTCAAAGCCCGCCACGCCGATTTCCGCGTAGCCGTAGTCGCTTACCAGCCGCGCGATCTGAGGGAAAACCTTGGCCGCATCCGGTACGTCTGCCGATCCATCGCTTGCTTGATCTTGCTCTGTCATGAGCGGGTTCCTCGTAAAAATTCCGGTAACACCGGTTCGCGACCGGCGAGGTCGGCGAATTTGTCCGTAATATCGGTCTCGCCGCGCATGATGCTTTCCAGCGCATCGAGCGCATCGTCGATGCGCGCCGCCGCCGCCTCGTCCAAGGCTTCCCGAGCCCAATCCAAATGGGCCAATATCCACGAGCCTATGGGCAACTCGCCGAGTAGTGACATGTTCAGGCGGCGCGTCTCGCCGCGCCCCTGACAGACGGCGAAGACGCCTTCGTAACGGCTTATTTGCATGGGTATGCCGATACACATGGAGGCCCTTAGCCGGACAAAAACCGGGAATCGCCAAAACGGCAGGCTTCGTTCGCCCCCGGCCGGCCCGACTCATACGCTTCCAGCCCCAAGGCGCCTGCATTCAGGCGCTCTGCGGCGGGAAGCGGCCGAGTGCGCGGCGACGCCTGTACACCCCAGCTTTCCATCTGCTCCAGCGCGACTCCCAAGCAATACGGAATCCGCTCCTTTACCTGCGCCGTCAAACTGCCGCCGTAGTCTTCGAGATTAACGGCTTGCACGCCGATCAACAGCAGTTCCTCGGGATATTTGCCGGTGAGCGAGGCAGCCGCCAAAACTTCCTGGAATCCGGTCTGATGCAGGCTCATTTTCTTCGCACCCATGAACCGGGGCACTTCGTCGTTACGCACCAGCTTGACGGTGCCGGCAGCCAAGCCGTAATCCACCGCATCGAACACCAGCAAGCGGCGCGCCGCCTGGACATATTGCACCAGGTACAGCCCCTGGGTGCCGCCGTCCATCAAGTGCACCACTTCCGAAAATTCGTAGCGATCGTGCAACGTCTCCACGGCGCGCACGCCGAAGCCTTCGTCCGCCCACAGCACGTTTCCGATGCCGAGGACCAGGACGTCGAAGGCGGGCTCGGTCATTTCCGGTTGTCCTTGAACATCCGGTAGCCGCTGATCATGGTGCTGACGATGCTTTGCCGCGACATGATGTCCTCGCGGATCGCCACGTAGACATGCATGATGACGAAGCACACGATCCACCACATGCCGAGATGGTGCCAGGTATGCACGTCCTGGCTCTGGCCGAAGAGCGGGATCACCCAGCCGAAGAGACTATCCATCCACCCGCCATGCCCCTCCCCCTCGGAGTACAGCGCAAACCCGGTGAAGATCATGAACAGCGAACCCCAGGTCACGAAGAAAAACATAAAGAGCTGCGCCAGCGGGTTGTGCCCGACATATTTCTTCGGCTCCTTTTCCAGGAAGAGGTACCAGCGCGCCTCGAACCAAACCTCTTTCCACCAGTTCGGCCTGAAGAAAGGCAGGGTAAAAAGCTGCCGGGCATGATG
>JAIOJO010000342.1 GCA_019911985.1 Sulfuricellaceae bacterium
GTACTCGCGTGAGACGGTGAATCCGGCGGCGTCGAGCAGGTTGGCCAGGCTTGCGCCGTAGGCCGCGCCGCGGCCGTGGCCGACGTGCAGCGGACCGGTGGGATTGGCCGAGACGAATTCCACTTGCACTTTTTGCTGTCCGCCGATTTGGCTGCGGCCGAAGTCCGCCCGCTGCTGCAGGATGGCGGCGACGACGGCTTGCTTGGCGGCGGGTGCCAGAAACAGGTTGATGAAGCCGGGGCCGGCGATTTCCGCTTTGGCCAGATAGGGCGATGCGGGCAGCGCGGCGAGCAGTTGCGCGGCCACTTCGCGCGGGTTGCGCTGCAGCGGCTTGGCCAGTTGCAGCGCCACATTGCAGGCGAAGTCGCCGTGGCCGGCCTGTTTCGGGCGTGCCAGCTCGATGCCGGTGGCGCCGTGTTCAGGAGCAACCCGATGCAGAGCCTGGGAAAAAAGTTGTGTAAGGTGCTGTTTCACGCTGAACCGCTCAAAAACCGTAATTTTATCCTGTTATGGGCTTCGCTGCATTAGAACCTAATTCGATCTCGTTAAAGAGCCGGACAGCCTCTTAGTAAAAATCCAGCGGATCGACATCGATCGACCAGCGTACCCGCTGCGATGCTTTTTCCCGCAACCCGGCCAGCCATGCTTGCAGGAAATCGTGCAGGGTTTTACGGGAATCCGCCTGCACCAGCAATTGCGCCCGTTCCCGCCCGGCTAGCCGCGTCATCTGGGCGGGTACCGGGTCGTAGAGCGTGACGGGGCGGTTCAGGCTCAGTCCGGCTTTTACCGCCTTGGCCAGAAAAGCCATGGCTTCGCTTAGCTGGGTCGCTTCGGCGCGCAGCAGGGCCTGGAAGCAGAAGGGCGGAAAATCGGCTTGGCGGCGTTCGGCCAGCAGGCTGTCGGCAAAGGCATTGTAGTCGTGGCGCTGCAAGGTGAGATAGAGGTCGTGGCTAGGGAAATCGGTCTGGATCAGCACCTCGCCGGGCAACGCGGCCCGCCCTGCCCGCCCGGTCACTTGCAACAGTTGGGCGAAAAGCCGTTCCGAGGCGCGGAAATCGGTGCTGTAGAGCGCGCCGTCGGCGTTGAGTATGCCCACCAGCGTCAGTTTGGGGAAATCGTGGCCCTTGGCAAGCAACTGCGTGCCGACCAGGATGTCGACTTCGTCGTCGTGCACCTGCGCCAACATAGCGCGCAGAGAATGGCGGCGGCGCGTACTGTCGCGGTCGATGCGCAGAATGCGGGCGCTGGGAAAATGCTCCGCCAGCACCTCTTCCACCCGTTGCGTTCCATGGCCGACCGGGGATAAATCGGTATTGCCGCAATCCGGGCAGGAAGCCGGGATATGCGTTTCATGGCCGCAGTGATGGCAGCGTAATTGCCGTTCGCGCAAATGCACCACCAGCTTGCTGGAGCAGCGCGGGCAGGCGGAAAGCCAGCCGCAGGCGTTGCACATCAGCACCGGGGAGAAACCGCGCCGGTTGATGAATACCAGGCTTTGCTCGCGTCGCTCCAGGCGCTCGGCTATGGCGCGCAGTAGGGGTGCGCTCAGGCCTTGCTCGGGCTTGGCGCGGCGCGTGTCGATCAGATGCACGGCAGGCGGCGCGGCTTGATAGGCGGCGCGCTCCGGCAGTTCGAGCAGGGCGTAGCGGCCGCTTTGGCTGTTGTGCCAAGTTTCCAGCGCAGGCGTGGCGGACCCGAGCACGATAGGAATGCTCCGTTCGCGGGCACGCATCACGGCCACGTCCCGCGCCGAATAGCGCAAACCGTCTTGCTGTTTGTAGGAGCTGTCGTGCTCTTCATCGACGATGATGAGCTTGAGGCGCGGCAGCGGCGTAAACACGGCAAGACGGGTGCCGAGGACGATGTCGGCGCGGCCCTCGGCGGCCTGCTGCCAATGGCTCAGGCGCTCGGTTTCGTTGAGCCCGCTGTGCAGGCTGACCCGGTTTTGCCGAGGGAAACGCCGGCGTATCCGCTCTTCCAACTGCGGCGTGAGGTTGATTTCCGGCACCAGCACGAGCACTTGGCCGTTTCCGGCGAGGATGCTCTCGATCAAGCGTAGATAGACTTCGGTTTTGCCGCTGCCGGTAATGCCGTGCAGCAGCCAGGGATGGAAGGCGTCGGTTTCCGCCAGAATGCGTTGCACGGCCTCGGCCTGGGCCGGGTTGAGTTCGGGCAAAGCGGCCGTAGTCGGGGCAAGCGGCACGGAAGGCGTCATAGTCGCTGCTTCCGCCCAGCCACGGGCAATGAAGTCGCGTAGCACCTTGCTCCCCTGGGAGCCGAAGTCTGCCAGGTCGGCGCGGCACAGCGCGCCTTGTTGCAGACGCAGGAGTAATCGGCGCTGTACGCTGGCGCGGGCAGGCAGGTCGTCGAGGCGGATTTCCCGGCCGCCCGTGCTGAGCAAAAAACATTGCGGCGGTGGCGCTGCGATTGCTTCGCTGCGGCGCGCGCGCTGCGGCAGCGCGTTGAGCACCACCTCGCCGAGCGGGTGCTGGTAGTAGTCGGCGCAAAAGCGCAGCAGGTGCAGGATGTCGGCGGGCAAGGGCGGCAGGTCGCGGAAGACGTGCAGTACCGGCTTCAGTTTGTTCTCCGCCACGCCGGAACGGTCGGCGAGGCCGACGATCACGCCCACGGCACGGCGGCGGCCAAAGGAAACCAGCACCCGGCGGCCGATGTCGTCTTCTGCAAGGCCCTCCGCACGATAGTCGAACAGGCTGTCGAGCGGCACGTCGAGGACGATGCGGGCGATGATAGGCTTAGCGGCAGTCATCACAAGCAAGCCAAATTCTCAGCCAGAATGGGAACGGATGAAAGCCTGCCGGCGGGGTTAATGGTAGGGGCGGCTCAGTTGGTGCACCGCTTCCACCATCGCGGCGGCGTGTTCCGGCGGAGTGAATTGCGAAATGCCATGGCCCAGATTGAAAACATGGCCGGAACCCTGGCCATAGCTGGCGAGAATTTTAGCGGTTTCGCGCCGGATCACCTCGGGGTTGGAGAACAGCACCGCCGGGTCGAGATTGCCTTGCAATGCGACCTTGTCGCCCACGCGCCGCCGCGCTTCGCCTATATCCGTGGTCCAGTCCAGGCCGACGGCATCGCTGCCGATCGAGGCGATGCTTTCCAGCCATTGGCCGCCGCCTTTGGTAAAGACGATGACGGGCACTTGTTCGCCGTCTTTTTCGCGTTTCAGTCCGGCAACGATGCGTTCCAGGTAAGCCAGGGAAAACTCATGGTAGGCTCCGTGGGCCAGGGCACCGCCCCAGGAGTCGAAAATCATCACGGCCTGGGCGCCGGCTTCGATCTGGGCGTTGAGGTAGACGGTGACGGCCTGGGCGTTGATGTCGAGGATGTGGTGCAACAAGTCCGGGCGCTGGTAGAGCATGGTCTTCACCAGCGCGAAGTCCGAGCTGCTGCCGCCTTCCACCATGTAGCAGGCGAGCGTGAAGGGGCTGCCGGAAAAGCCGATCAGCGGCACTTGGTTGTCCAGCGCTTTGCGAATTTGGACGACGGCGTCGATCACGTAGCGCAAATGGGTATCGGGGTCGGGTATGCTGAGGTCGCGGATTTCCCACTCGTCGCGCAACGGCCGCTCGAACTTGGGGCCTTCTCCCTGCGAGAAGTATAAGCCCAAGCCCATCGCGTCGGGTATGGTGAGTATGTCGGAAAACAGGATGGCCGCGTCCAGCGGAAAACGCGCCAAGGGTTGCAGCGTGACTTCGGTGGCGAGGTCGGGGTTCTTGCACAGGCTGAGGAAGTCGCCCGCCCGTTGCCGCGTCAAATTGTACTCGGGCAGGTAGCGCCCGGCCTGGCGCATCATCCAGACCGGGGTGTATTCGGTGGGCTGGCGCAGCAAGGCGCGCAGGAAGGTATCGTTTTTAAGTTTTTTCATGGAGCCGACTGCCCTTTGTGTTCTTAACCGCGAGCTTATTCGGACCCGCGCGAAAATTATTCGCGCCGTGCGGACAGGCGGCTAAATGTGCTTTGAGGTTAAACCCCCAGATAATCCAAAATGCCCTGCGCCGCCTGCCGCCCCTCGTAAATGGCGGTGACTACGAGATCGGAGCCGCGCACCATGTCGCCGCCGGCGAAGACCTTGGCATTGCCGGTCTGGAAGGCGTGTTGGCCGTCCTTGGCTACGACCCGGCCGGAAGGGTCCGTGGCGATGCCGAATTCGGCAAACCAGGGCTGCGGGTTGGGGCGGAAACCGAAAGCGACGATGACGTGGTCGCAAGGGATGATTTCCTCGCTGCCGGGGATTTCTTCCGGGGTGCGGCGGCCGCGTGCGTCGGGAGCGCCGAGCTGGGTGGTGACCAGCTTCACGCCTTCCACTTTGTCCTTGCCCACGACTTCCACCGGCTGGCGGTTCCACAGGAATTGCACGCCTTCTTCCTTGGCGTTGGACACTTCCCGCTTGGAGCCGGGCATATTGGCTTCGTCGCGGCGGTAGGCGCAAGAAACGCCGGCCGCGCCCTGGCGGATAGCGGTACGGTTGCAGTCCATCGCGGTATCGCCGCCGCCCAGCACCACCACGCGCTTGCCCGCCATGGAGACGAATTCGCCCGGCAGTCCGAGGCAGTGGCGCACGTTCGAAACCAGGAAAGGCAGGGCTTCCAGCACGCCGGGCAGATCTTCGCCGGGGAAGCCGCCTTTCATGTAGGTATAGGTGCCCATGCCCAGGAATACCGCGTCGAATTCGTCGAGCAACTGTTGGAAGGCCACGTCCTTGCCCACTTCGGTGGACAGGCGGAACTCCACGCCCATGCCGGTCAGTATTTCGCGGCGGCGTTTGACGATTTCTTTTTCCAGCTTGAATTCGGGAATGCCGAAGGTGAGCAGGCCGCCGATTTCTTCGTTGCGGTCGAACACCACCGGCGTCACGCCGTTGCGCATCAACACATCGGCGCAACCGATGCCGGCCGGGCCGGCGCCGATGACCGCGACGCGCTTGCCGGATTTCACCACGTGGCTCATGTCGGGGCGCCAGCCTTGCTTGAAGGCTTCGTCGGAAATGTATTTTTCGACCTGGCCTATAGTCACCGCGCCGAAACCGGTATTGAGCGTGCAAGCGCCTTCGCAGAGGCGGTCCTGGGGACAGACGCGGCCGCAGATTTCCGGCAGCGAGTTGGTTTTGTGGGAGAGCTCCGCCGCCTCGAACAGATTGCCTTCCTTCACCAGCTTGAGCCAGTTGGGGATGTAGTTGTGCACCGGGCATTTCCACTCGCAGTACGGGTTGCCGCAAGAAAGGCAGCGTCCGGCCTGCTCTTTGGCCTGTTCCGCGCCGAAGGGCGAGTAGATTTCGCGGAATTCCTTGCGCCGCGTATCGGCGGCTTTTTTATCGCCGTCGCGGCGTGCAATATTCAGAAATTGGAAAACGTCGTCAGCCATGTATATCCCCATCAGTCTTTCAACAGGCTGTCCAGATGGAGCGCCTTCGATTTCACCAGCCAGAATTTACCGATAATGTCGGTGAACTGGGCCAGCATAGCTTGGGCACGCTGGCTGCCGGTGAGCCGGATGTGCTCGTCCAGGCGTTCTTTCAGGTAGTGCCGGTATTGCTCGGTTGCTTCGGTGTTGATGTGGTGGATGTCCACCAGCTCGTTGTTGTAGCGGTTCTGGAACTGGCCGTGCTCGTCGTAGACCATGGCGAAACCGCCGGTCATGCCGGCGCCGAAATTAAGGCCGGTGTCGCCGAGAATAATGACGATGCCGCCGGTCATGTATTCGCAGCAGTGGTCGCCGGCGCCTTCAACCACGGCAATGGCGCCGGAGTTGCGCACCGCGAAACGCTCGCCGGCGAGGCCCGCGGCGTTGAGTTGGCCGCCCGTGGCGCCGTAGAGGCAGGTGTTGCCGATAATGGTGGTTCGGTGCGCGACAAAGCCCGAGTTTTGCGCCGGATGGATGACGATGCGCCCGCCCGCCATGCCCTTGCCGACATAATCGTTGGCGTCGCCCGCCAGCTTCAGCGTCAGGCCCTTGTGGTTCCACACGCCGAAGCTCTGTCCGGCGCTGCCGGACAGGTTCAGGGTTAGGCAGTTGTCCGGCAGGCCGCCCGCGCCGTGGGCGCGGGCGATTTCGCCGGAGAGGCGCGCGCCGATGGAGCGGTTGGTGTTGTGCACTTCGTAGGACAGTTCCA
Organism: Sulfuricellaceae bacterium; assembly: GCA_019911985.1. Taxonomy (GTDB): domain Bacteria; phylum Pseudomonadota; class Gammaproteobacteria; order Burkholderiales; family UBA9220; genus JAIOJO01. The sequence continues at coordinate 6,131 of JAIOJO010000342.1, forward strand.
GCGGCTGCTTAGCCTTGATCGCCTCCAGCGCGTCCTCGACCATTTGCTCCGCCAGTTCGCCCTTGTCGAAGGACGGGTTGCGGGCTTCGGTGCAGAAACGCGGCTCGTTGTCCGGAATGCTGCCCTGATCGAGGAGGACGCGGATGTCCAGTTTTTGCTGGCGCGAAGTTTTGCCCGGCAGCACTTCCAGCAAGTCCATGCGGCCGATCAGTTCGTTCAGCGTGCGCACGCCCAGGCGCGCCATCAGTTCGCGGGTTTCCTCGGCGACGAAGGTGAAATAGTTCATCACCATCTCCGGCAGGCCGATGAAGTGCTCCTTACGCAGCTTCTCGTTTTGCGTGGCGATGCCGGTGGCGCAGTTGTTGAGGTGGCAGATGCGCAAGTATTTGCAGCCCAGCGCGATCATCGGGGCGGTGCCGAAACCGAAGGACTCGGCGCCGAGGATGGCGGCCTTGATGACGTCCAGCCCGGTTTTCAGGCCGCCGTCCGTCTGCAGCCGCACGCGCGAGCGCAAGCCGTTGGCGCGCAGCACTTGCTGGGCTTCGCTTATGCCCAGTTCCCACGGCGTGCCGGCGTATTTCACCGACGCGATAGGGGAAGCGCCGGTGCCGCCGTCGTAGCCGGAAATGGTGATAAGGTCGGCATAGGCTTTGGCCACGCCGGCGGCAATCGTACCTACGCCGGGTTCGGCCACCAGCTTGACCGACACCAGGGCCTGGGGGTTGACCTGCTTGAGGTCGAAAATCAACTGGGCCAGGTCCTCGATGGAGTAAATATCGTGGTGCGGCGGCGGCGAGATCAGCGAGATTCCCGGCTTGGAGCAGCGCAGTTTGGCGATCATCGGCGATACCTTGTCGCCCGGCAATTGCCCTCCTTCGCCCGGCTTGGCGCCTTGCGCGACCTTGATCTGCAGCACTTCGGCGTTGACCAGGTAGTGGGGGGTGACGCCGAAGCGGCCGGAGGCCACTTGTTTGATCTTGGACATCTTGATGGTGCCGTAGCGCGCCGGGTCTTCGCCGCCCTCGCCCGAGTTGGAGCGGCCGCCGAGTCGGTTCATGGCTTCCGCCAAGGCCTCGTGAGCCTCGGGCGAGAGCGCGCCGAGCGACATCGCGGCGGAGTCGAAGCGCTTGAGGATGGCGGCCACCGGCTCCACGTCGTCTAGCGCTATCGGGCTGGCGTCGAGCTTGAGCTTCATCAGGTCGCGCAGCATCGCCACCGGGCGGTCGTTCACCAGCGCGGCATAGCGCCGGTAGGCGGCCTGGTCGCCGTTTTGCACCGCGTTTTGCAGTTCGACCACCACGTCCGGGTTGTAGGCATGGTATTCGCCGCCGTGGACGAATTTCAACAGGCCGCCTTGGGATAAGGGCTGCATGGGGTTGTAGGCGTATTTCAGCAACTGTTTCTGGTCGGATTCGAAATCTTCGAAATCAGCGCCTTTGATGCGGCTCACCGTGCCGGGCAGGCATAGGGCTATCACCTCTTCGCCCAAGCCGACCGCCTCGAACAACTGCGCGCCGCGGTAGCTGGCGACGGTGGAGATGCCCATTTTCGAGAGGATTTTCAGCAGGCCCTTGTTGATACCCTTGCGGAACTGGTACAGGGCTTCGTTGAGGCTGCGGTTCTTGATTTCGTGATCGCGGATCAGGTCGTTG
>JAIOJO010000343.1 GCA_019911985.1 Sulfuricellaceae bacterium
ATGTTGTTCAGCGTACCTGTCAGGCGCGCTTGTTTGCCACGGGTTTGGCTAGCTTCACCTTTTGGGGGTGGCAAGCCATTATCGTATTGGCGGCTATCAGTTATGCCATGGGCTACAGCCAAGGCCGCGAGTATGCCGAGATGGAGTGGCCGATTGACATCCTGATTACCGTGGTTTGGGTGGCGTATCTAATCGTCTACGTCGGCACCATTATGAAACGCAAGCAACCGCATATTTATGTGGCGAATTGGTTCTACATGGTGTTTATCCTGGCGGTGGCGTTGCTGCATGTGTTCAATAACCTGGCGGTTCCTGTCAGCTTGTTCAGCATGAAGTCCTATAGCCTGTTCTCCGGGGTGCAAGACGCCATGATCCAGTGGTGGTACGGCCACAACGCCGTGGGCTTTTTCCTCACCGCCGCCTTCCTGGGCATGATGTACTACTTCGTGCCGAAGCAAGCCGGCCGGCCGATTTACTCCTATCGCCTGTCTATCGTCCATTTCTGGGCGCTGTCGTTTATGTACATGTGGGCCGGCGGCCGCCACTTGCATTGGACGGCTCTGCCTGATTGGGTTTCCACCTTGGCGGCGACTTTCTCCATCATGCTGTTGCTGCCTTCTTGGGGCGGCATGATCAACGGCATCATGACTCTGTCCGGCGCTTGGGATAAGCTGCGCACCGATCCGATCATGCGCTTCATGATCGTGGCCTTGTCCTTCTACGGCATGTCCACCTTTGAAGGTCCGATGATGTCGCTGAAGGACGTTAACGCGCTGTCGCACTACACCGACTGGACAATCGGCCACGTGCATTCTGGAGCCTTGGGCTGGGTGGCGATGATCACGTTCGGTTCCTTGTACCACATGATTCCGCGTTTGTGGGATACCAAGCTGTATAGCACCAAGCTGGTAACGGTGCACTTTTGGCTGGCCACGATTGGGATTCTGCTGTACATCACCGCGATGTGGATCTCCGGCATCATGCAGGGCTTGATGTGGCGCGCCTTCGACGATTTCGGCAATCTGCAGTATTCCTTCGCCGAATCCGTTGCCGCGATGCATCCCTTCTACGTGATGCGCGCCATGGGCGGTGTCGTGTTCCTGAGCGGTATGCTGGTTATGGTCTACAACTGCTTCAAGACCATAGGCCAGGGTAAGGCGGCTGAGGGTTCGATGGGTGCTGTGAGCCCTGTAGCGGCCTGAGACTGAATTGAATATCGGCAGTTAGCGGGCTTTGGGTTGCACCGCTAACTGCAAACGGGACAAGAGAGGAAATAATGATTAAGCATGATTCGATTGAAAGAAATATCGGGCTGATGATTGTCCTGATGATGCTCGCCATCAGCGTTGGCGGGCTTGTGGAAATCGTCCCTTTGTTTTTCATAAACGATACCGTTGAGAAGGTGGACGGTGTTCGCCCCTACACGCCTCTGGAATTGCGCGGACGCGATATTTTTGTGCGCGAGGGTTGCTTCCTGTGCCATTCGCAAATGATTCGTCCGTTCCGCGACGAAGCTTTGCGTTACGGCCACTATTCGCTGGCGGCGGAGTCGCAATACGACCACCCATTCCAATGGGGTTCTAAACGTACCGGACCGGATTTGGCCCGCGTCGGCAAGAAATATTCCAACGAGTGGCATGTGGCTCACTTGGTGGCGCCGCGCTCCATGGTGCCGGAGTCGGTGATGCCGAACTATCCCTGGCTGCTCAGCACCAAGCTGGATATTTCCGACGTTGCCGACCGGATGAGGGCCTTGCGCATGACCGGCGTGCCTTATTCGGCCAACCAGAAAGAGTATGACGACAATGTTAAGAAGTTCGGCAAAGACGTAGCCAAGATGCTGGATATCTCGCAAGCGCAGAAAAACCTGGTGGATCAAGCTCAGAATGGTTTCGGCGGTATTCCCGGAAACTACGACGGCGATGCCAGCAGTGTTTCGGAAATGGATGCGCTGGTGGCCTATTTGCAAGTGCTGGGTACCATGGTCGACTTTAAGAAGTACGACGATGACCATTTCGTTCAATTCCGCTAAAGGGGTATTTCCGTGGAATGGCTAAATTGGTTCAAGGACTTCGAAAATACCAAGCCCGTGGCGCTGACCATCTTTCTCTCCTGTTTTTGCCTGATTCTGTTTTATCTGTACGGCAGCAAAGACAGGGGCGAGCGCCTTGAATCCTATCGGAATATACCGCTAGACG
>JAIOJO010000344.1 GCA_019911985.1 Sulfuricellaceae bacterium
GGCGCGCACGATGCGCGGATAGCCCCCCAGCCAGCGGGATAAGTCGGTGGCGCGCACTCCGGCGGCGATGGAAATGACGAGTTGATCGACAAGCCGCGGGGCAAGTTCTTGCGCCACCGACGGCAATTGCTGGGGTTTTACCGCCAGCACCACGACGTCGCTGCCGTCCACGCACGGCGCCATGTCCTCGTGGCAGGCAATGCCGTGGCGGCTGCCGAGCTTGCTCCGGTTTTCCGCGGAAATTTCCGCGACCCGGATGCCGTCCGGCTGAAAGCCCTGGCGGATCAGTCCGCCGATGATGGCGCCGGCCATGTTGCCGCCGCCGATGAATGCGATTTTCATAGCTACTCCGTTAAATCCATACCGGCATTGTACGAAAAAATGCGCCGGATAAGCGGGGAGTTTGTTTTATCGAATGGAAGCGGGCACTTGGGTGAAATGGACCCGCTCTCTCTAGGGTAGAACGCAGTGAAGCCCAACACTTTTTCGCCATTCATGTTGGGCTTCGGCCTACGGCCTCAGCACCAACCTACGAGAAACTCTACGCCGCAAGCGGCGGGGAATGGCGCCCAGAGAGGCTAAACGGCGGTGGGCGTCGGGAAAGCGTCTTGTTCCATTTTCCAAAGGAATTCGAAAACACCCTCTCCCGGCTGCGGGGCTGGGGGAGAGGGAAAATTAATGCCGGTTCTGTTGCAAATTGGAGTTATTTGGTCAGCGCCATGAACAGTTCCGGCAGGCGTTCCGGCAGGCGCTGGATGTTGTCGATGACGGTGTATTGCTTGCCGAAAATGTCGCTGACGTATTCGTCCGCCTTGGGGTCGAGGTTGATGCAGTAGGTGTATATGCCCTTCGTGTCGAGTTCCTTCACGGCCCGGGCGGCATCCTCGATCAGCAGGCGGCCGTCCTTGGCATCGACGTCGGAGGGCTCGCCGTCGGTGAGGATCAGCATCAATTTCTTATCGGCTTGCTGGTGTTCCAGGTAATGCGCGGCATGCCGCATCGCGGCGCCCATGCGGGTGGAGAATTGCGCTTTCATTGCCGCCAGGCGGCCTTTTACCTCGTCGTTCCAGTGCTCGCTATAGCCCTTGACGTGCAGGTAGCGCACGTCGTGCCGGGTGTTGGAGTGGAAGCCGCCGATGGCGAAGGGGTCGCCCAGCTTGTCGATGGCCCAGGCCAGCAGCGATACGGCTTCCTGGCTGAGTTCGAGGATGGTCTGGCCGCTGCCCGCCGCCTTTTCGTTGAGCGATTCGGATAAGTCCAGCAACAGCATCACGGCGATGTCCCGGCCGTTGGTCTTGTGGCTCATGTTGATGCGCGGGTCGGGCGTAGCGCCCCCCTTGAAGTCGATCAGGGAGCGCAGCGCCACGTCTAGGTCCAGTTCGCTGCCTTCTTCCTGGTAGCGGATGCGTATTTTGTCCTGCGGCTTGAGCAAATCCAGCATGCGTTTCAGGTGCTTGGCCAGCGCGGCGTTCTTGGCCAGCAGTTTGTCGATGAAGGCGCCGTCGCCCTTGGGGTGTAGGGCTTCGTAAACGCTCACCCAGTCCGGCCGGTAAGTCTGGCTGGTGTAATCCCATTCCGGGTAATGGCGCGGCGGCAGTCCCTTGAGTTCTTCCTCTTCGAGTTCGATTTTGCGGTGGTCGTCGAACATTTCCTCGTCGTCGCTTTGCTCGTGGAAGCGCCACATGTGGCGGTTATCGTCGCGGTAGTCGATTTCGGTGTTGTCGAAGTGGACTTTGGAGAATTGATCGCTCTGGCGCCGGGTCTTGGCAACATAGCTGATGGCCAGCGCGGCGATTTCTTCGGTGCTGGATTCGCCCTGCTGCAGGGTCTCGTGGAAGCGCCGCACGAAATCATTGAGCTGCTCGTCGCGATAGCCGTGCTCCGGGTCGAGCAGTGCGCGGGACAGCATGGCTAGGCGGTGGCGCAGGCAGGAGACGGTTTCCGGGTCGCACGCGTCTTCCGCCGGTTTGGGGTGCAGGCCGAGGAAGATGCGGCGCAGGCCGGGGTATTCGCGCATAGCGAGCGCTTCCACCCGCGTGTCCTCGAAAAACTCGATGGCCATGCGCTGGAAGGGGCTGAAGTTGTCGGCGAATATGGCCGTGGTCCAGCGCTTGTGGCCGACGATGTGGGCGAGCGCGGCGCGGTAGCGGTCCAAACCGGAAATAATATTCGCTCCCGTCTCGCCGTGGCCGCCGCCGGAAATACCCTCTCCCCCAACCCCTCTCCCGGAGGGCGAGGGGAGAATAACGTCGTCGTACACGTCCGGCAAGCGGATGCCGAGCTTGTCGTAGTAAGGGATGGGCTTGCGCAGCTCGTCGAAGTTCAGCGAGTAGGGGATGAAGTGGTCGCTCTGTCGCCACAGCCCGCGCAGGTAGAGGTCCAGTTTGCGTTCGTGGTCCACCAGCAGGGTGCCGTGGCGTTCCCGCTGCATCACGGCGCGGCTGTCGGCCGATTGCAGGCTGAAATAGTCCTTCTGGCGTTCGGGATGGTCGCCGTAGTTGCGGATGCCGTAATCCACCCAGTTTTTCACGCCGTGTAGGGGCATTTGGCCCAGCAGAAAGGGTGCCTGCTTGTAGAATTCCGGCAGTCCGGGGCTGGCGAAGGTGGTATGGATGCCGTGGACCGAACCCGTGGTGCGTTCCATGAAGTCGTGGGCCAGGCCCATGTAGTCCTGCATTTGCTCCTGCGAGGGCAGGCGGCGCGCCACCGCCGCCAGCGACTGCAGGAAGGGCACGATGGCCTTGCCGTTGGGGGATTTCCACATCGAGCGGATGAAGGCGATCAGGCTGGGCAGCGCGGACTCGCCCAGCGTGGACGCGATCGACGGCCATTCTTCGAGAAAAATCAGCACCGGCTCGACCCCGCGCCCCATTTTGCAGAGGAAGCGCGCTTGCTCCAGGTAGGCGTCTATCCCTTCTTTCGAGAGCACGGATAGGGCTTCCGCCATGCAGTCCTCGAAAATCGGGGCGACCTGTTCGAAGCCGCAATTGAGCTGCTCCTGGTAGGCTTTCATCAGGGGGTGCTGGTATTCGGTGTGTGCTTCAGCCACGTCTTAGCCTTCAGTGGGTCGCCGGGTTAAGCGAAAACGGCGTCGATGGCGTGATCCAGCGTGTCGCGGATGTCCGCGTCGTCGGTGATCGGGCGCACCAAGGCCATGCGGCAGGCGTCGCCCGGCGCTACGCCGCCCTTGATGAGGGTGGCCGCGTAGACCAGCAGGCGCGTGGAGATGCCCTCGTCCAGGCCGTGTCCTTTCAGGTTGCGCGCCGTCGTGCCGATTTTCACCAGCTTGGCGGCCAGTTCCACATCCATGCCGGTTTCCCTGGCGACAATGCCGGCTTCCAGCTCGGCTTCCGGGTAATCGAACTCGAACGCGGTGAAGCGCTGCTTGGTGGACTGCTTCAAGTCCTTCATCAGGCTTTGATAGCCTGGATTGTAGGAAATGACCAACTGGAAATCGGGATGGGCTTCGATCAGCTCGCCTTTTTTGTCCAAGGGCAGGGTACGGCGGTGATCGGTCAGTGGGTGGATGACCACCGTGGTGTCCTGGCGGGCCTCGACGATTTCGTCCAGATAGCAGATTGCGCCGATGCGCGCCGCGGTGGTCAGCGGGCCGTCCAGCCAGCGCGTGCCGTTGGCGTCGAGGAGGTAGCGGCCGACCAGGTCGGATGCGGTCATGTCCTCGTTGCAGGCGACGGTAATCAGCGGCTTGCCCAGTTTCCAGGCCATGTGTTCGACGAAGCGGGATTTGCCGCAGCCGGTCGGGCCTTTAATCATCACCGGCAGACGAGCGGTGTAGGCCGCCTGGTAAAGCTCTATTTCCTTGCCCTGCGCCTGATAGAACGGCTCGGACTTGATTTGGTATTGCGTGACGTTGGCTTGGCTGCTCATGGTTTTCCCTATCGCTATAATCGATTGCTTAACCGGTATTTCGGAGTATTCCTGACAAAAACGCTCTGAAATAGCGGTGCAAAAAAGCCCCTGAATAGTCCCAGGGGCTTTTCATGCGGGAGCGGCTCGCGCCGCCCCCGGGGCCCCCTATTACTTGTGGACGCCCAGCTTTTCGCGCCAGCCTGGGAAGATCTTGTCGGCGTCGCCGGGGAAGGATTCGAAGGCGCGAGCGAATTCTTTGTGCTCTTTCGCGTATTCGATCGGGTCGGCACCGGCTTTCCAGCACTCGTAAGACTGACGTAGCGAGACCGCGCCGGCCGCCGGGCTGTCGATGTGGCCATAGGCGCCGCCGCCGGCCGTATTGATCACGTTGCCGTGACCCAGGTTCTCGAAGAAGCCGGGCAGGCGCAACGCGTTCATGCCGCCGGAGATGATCGGGGTGGTGGGCTTCATGCCGTACCATTTCTGGAAGTAGACCGGACCCTGGCACTCGTCGCGTTCGATCATGTAAGCGATGATCTTGTCGTCGCCTTCGCCTTCCATTTTGCCATAGCCCATGGTGCCGACGTGGATGCCGGAGGCCCCTTGCAGGCGGGACATTTTCGCTAATACAAAAGCGGTGTAGCCACGCTTGGCGGAGGGCGAGGTAATCATGCCGTGGCCGGCACGGTGGTAGTGCAGGTACTGGTTGGGGTACTGGCGGCGAGCGGTGGTGACCATGCCGGGGCCGCCGACGAAACCGTCGACCAGGAAGGCTAGCTTGTCGGCGTCGGGACCGAAAGTTTCCAGCGCGAAATCGGCGCGGGCGCACATTTCATAGTGGTCATCGGCGGTTATGTTCATGGAGAACAGTTTGGCCTGACCGGTTTCGTCCTGAGCGCGCTTCATCGCGTCATACACCAGCGGCAGCACCTTCTTGATCGGGGCGAAGACCTGGTTGCCTTGCGGTTCGTCGTTCTTGATGAAGTCGCCACCCAGCCAGAATTGGTAAGCGGCATGAGCAAACGGCTCGGGACGCAGGCCCAGCTTGGGCTTGATGATGGTGCCGGCGAGGTAGCCGCCATCTTTGACCGGACGGCCAAGGATACGCCACAGGTCGGATAAGTCCTTGGACGGGCCGTCGAACATCTGAATGACGCGATCGGGTACGTAGAAGTCGATCATTTTGGCGTGCTCGATATCGCCCATGCCTTGGTTGTTGCCGATTGCCAGGGTCAGGAAGGAAACTAGCATGAAGCGGCCGTCGGTGACGTTGCGGTCGAACAGTTCCAACGGATAGGCGATCCGCATGTCTTCGGTGGCTTCGTCAATGTAATACACCAGCGCATCGACACCCTTGGTGAAGTCGTCGGTGGTGGACACTTCCACGTTGGTTCCGGTGGAGGACTCGGCGGCGAAATGCGCAGCGGCTTCGAGGTAACCATGGCCGGCTTTCGGCTTCATTTTGTAGGCGACCAGGATGTGTTTTCCACCCTTGATCAGGTCTGCTTCTTTCAGGTCGAGGTTCGCATAGCGTGCGGACTGATCCATGTAATTTTCTCCTATGAGTTAAACCCAGTTTTCTAGGTACGTAGCGTATACCCGGCGTGGTGTTCCGCGAGCAATGTAGCGGACTATACAGTCATCTGTTCATAAACGATATTCAATTGTTTTGATTATTATGATAATCTTTTACTTATGCTTCATCTCACCTTAAGACAGCTCCAAGTATTCGAGTCGGTGGCGCGCCATCTCAGTTTCTCGCGCGCCGCCGAAGAACTGCATTTGAGCCAGCCCGCCGTTTCCATGCAGATTAAGCAGTTGGAGGAGGGTGTCGGATTGCCGCTGTTCGAGCAACTGGGCAAGAAGATTTTCCTTACCGAGGCCGGGCGCGAGGTCTTCCGCTATGGCAGCAATATCGGCCAGCAATTGGCGGAAGCGGAAACGGTGCTGGCGGAAATGAAAGGGCTGCAGCGCGGCAAATTGGTCATTTCCGTGGTCACCACCGCGAATTATTTCGCGCCGCAGCTTTTGGCGCTGTTCTGCCAGCGCAATCAGAATATAACCCTGAGTCTGAACGTGGTTAACCGCGAAGTGCTGATACACCAGCTTACCAACAACGAGATGGACTTAGGGATCATGGGCTTGCCGCCGGAGGGCTTGGGTATCGATGCCGAACCCTTCATGGAAAATCCGCTGGTGGTGATCGCCTCACCCAATCATCCCCTAGCCCTTGAGCAGAACATTCCCTTATCCCGCTTGGCGCAGGAAACCTTCATCGTGCGCGAAATGGGGTCGGGCACGCGCAGCGCGATGGAACGCTTTTTCGCCCAGCATGGGCTGGCGCTTTCCACCGGCATGGAAATGAGCACCGACGAGGCGATTAAGCAGGCTGTAAAAGCGGGTATGGGATTGGGAGTGGTGTCCATGCTCACTGTCGCTCTTGAGTTGGAAACCAAGCGGCTGGTGGTACTGGATGTCGATTCGTTTCCTATCCGGCGGCATTGGTTCGTGGTGCACCGCAGCGGGAAACGGCTTTCCGTCGTGGCCCAGGCGTTTAAAGAGTTCCTCGTGAACGAGGCGGCGCAGCTCGTGGTGGCATGAACGGCGCGGCTGGCTTCTTAAGCGGATTCCCGCTCGCGCGTCTGCAGCGTTTCCCACCAATAGTCCACGGCGGCTTCCAATTCGTCGTAGAGGTAGGCTCCGCCGGCGTGTGAACCTACCGTAAAGTGGCCGACCACATATTTGCCGTTCTCGAGTTTGGCTATGCAGTGGGTCTGTTTGAAATTTTCAATTGAGCCCAGTATCTTGCGCACTTTCATGATGAATCTCCTGGTACGTATGCTTTGGAGGGCAATTTGCCAGCATCGATTTAAGCGCTATCGGATGACAGTTGGGCGACGGTTGGATTAAGTTTAAGTGAAAAACAGACAGACCAGGTTTTGAACGTAGTCTTCGCCCAATAAAAAGCAGCCGCAAGGGCTGCTTTTTATTCGGGCCTTGTCCGGCGCTCTTATTTGACTTGCGGGTCCATCTCGCCTTTGGCGTAACGCTTGAACATTTCTTCCAGCGAAACCACTTTGATTTTGTCGGCCATGCCGGCGGAGCCGAAGGCTTCGTAGCGTGCTTTGCAGATGCCCATCATGGCTTTGGTGGATTCCTTGAGGAATTTACGCGGGTCGAAGTTCGAGGTGTTTTCCGCCAAGAACTTGCGCACGGCCCCGGTGGACGCCATACGCAGGTCGGTGTCGATATTCACTTTGCGCACGCCGTGCTTGATGCCCTCGACGATTTCCGCGACCGGAACGCCGTAGGTCTGGCCCATTTCGCCGCCGTAGTTGTTGATGATTTCCAGCCATTCCTGCGGCACCGAGGAGGAACCGTGCATCACCAGGTGGGTGTTGGGAATCCGGGCGTGGATTTCCTTGATGCGGCTGATCGCCAACACGTCGCCGGTGGGCGGGCGGGTAAACTTGTAAGCGCCGTGGCTTGTGCCGATGGCGATGGCCAGCGCATCGACCTTGGTCTTCTTGACGAAGTCCGCCGCCTCGTCCGGGTCGGTCAGCAACTGGTCGTGGGTCAGTATGCCTTCCGCGCCTTGGCCGTCTTCTTTTTCGCCGGTACCGGTTTCCAGGGAGCCCAGGCAACCCAGTTCGCCTTCAACGGATACGCCGCAGGCGTGAGCCATGTCCACCACCTTGCGGGTGGTTTCGACGTTGTACTCGTAGCTGGATGGAGTCTTGGCGTCGGCCAACAGCGAGCCGTCCATCATCACCGAGGTGAAGCCGGACTGGATGGAGCGGGCGCAGACATCGGGGGAGGCGCCGTGATCCTGGTGCATGGCGACGGGGATGTGCGGATACATTTCCACGGCGGCTATAATCAAGTGGCGCAGGAAAGGTTCGCCCGCGTAGGAACGCGCACCGGCTGAGCCTTGCATGATGACCGGGCTGTTGGTCGCGTCGGCTGCCTGCATGATGGCGTGAACCTGCTCCATGTTGTTGACGTTGAAAGCGGGCAGGCCGTAGCCGTGCTCGGCGGCGTGGTCGAGCAGTTGTCGCATTGAAACTAGCA
>JAIOJO010000345.1 GCA_019911985.1 Sulfuricellaceae bacterium
ACGCGATCCCCGTGCGACTTAATCAGAGGCTCCTTAAGACATCTCGTTAACGCGAGCACCAATATTTTCCCCTGCTATGCTCAATCTGCGCCTCGCTCAGGCTCATGGTCGAACGCACCCTGGATTGGCTGTTGTCGAACAGCACATCGAAGCGCGATGCTTCGTTCCATAGACTGCAATAGCGCCACTCCCATACCAGTTCGTCGCGCGCCTTGAAATAGACGGCCCAGCCGGGGAAGGGTGGGCCGAGGAGGCGGAGCACTTGCTCCTGGGTCATGCCGGGCTGGATGCGCGCGAAGGTTTTTTCGTCCAGCACGTTCTCGATGCGGCGCAGCTTGCCGTCCGGCCCAAGGTATACCATGAAAGTATGAAACCCCATCGGCCCTCGCGGATAAGCGAGTTGCGCCGAACCGTCCGGGTTCTGCCAGCGCATGGCCGCCGGCCCCATGACGCGCAGCACGTTTTCCAGATTATCTTCGCCCGGCTTGAGGCCTTGGCCGCTATAGGCGGCGCAGCCGCCGAGCAGCAGCACTGAGAAAATCGCGATCCATAGTTTCATTTTTCCTCCGCTTCCCGGCCAGCGTTGAGCCGCTTTTTAAATGAAGCAGAAGAAGGCCGCAAAAGCTTGTCCGAATTGCTCCGCCGTGCGGATTTTCTCAGTTCACCCGGTAAGCCGCGTGGCAGGCTATGCATTGCTCGGTGATCTTGGAGAGCGCCCCCAGCGAGCGGGGCAGGTCGCCTTCCTTGGCGACGACGGCGAAGCGGCTGGCGGCGTGGTGCATTTCCGTGCCTATGGCCTGCATTCCCTCGGGCATATAAGGCGCCATGTGGGCGGCATTATGGGCAAGCAGCGAGCTCATGCCGATGCGCGTCTCGGCGATATCACCGGCCTTGTCCAGTTCGCCTTTGGCGAGCGCGGCCTGGATTTCATGCAGCGCCCGCAGATGGTCGCGCATGTTGCCGAGCATGTGGGTTTTCATCATCGCGGGGAATTCCACTTTGACTCGAGCATCCTCGCCGGCGGCACCCGCTTGCGCGGCCAGGAAAAAGGAAACGGCCAGCAAGCCGCCAAGCATACGTTTTTTCATCGATCTCTTTCCATTTCGAAATAATCCGGTCGGGCCGCAGCACTACTGTCTATAGGCGCTCCAAGCGCCGCGCGTGGTTGATCCGTCGGAGCTATCCGTACAAGTCCACGAACCCGAGGCGCTGCCGCTGCTGCTGAAGCTGCCGGTAAAGCTGCAACTGATGGTGCTCGCCGATCCACCCCCCGTCGCAAGACTGGCCGCGCCGCTATTCGAGATGCTGCCGCTGCCGCTTGCCGGAGAGCTGACGCTGATTTTGCCGCCGCTATCCACGCTAAAGTCCACGGTGCCGGCATCGTCGCCGCTGTAGCTGCCCGCGTAGCTGCCGGCGTAAGAGGAGGCCGTGCTCTCCGGCGTTGCCGGAACGCTAACCGGGGTCACCGGGGCACTTCCCGGCACAGTATAGATCTTGGCCAGATGGCCGCTTTTGCCCAAGTCGCCTTCGCTGTTGCCGTAGCCGACATAAATATCGAGTCCGGGAAACGCGGACAAATCGTAATCGGCCACCGTTACTTCCAGCGCAGCGGGCAGTGCCGCGCTCCGCTGCGCAACCGGCAAGGCCCCGCCGGTGTATGGGCTCCAGCTTTGCGTGCTGCCGCCGCGCATGAACAGTACGCCGTTCACTAGAGCGCCTACCCAGATATTGGATGGCTGGCCGACATCCTCGGAAGCCGGCGTGATCTGTGCGGTCACGCCCCAATTGTCGGCCAGCTTGAGGCCGACCGAGCCAGGAGTGCCGGCCGTTGGTGCGGCGGCGCCGGTTGCCGGCGCCGCCGACATAACCACCGGGGTCGGCACGTGCGATTCGTCGTAGCCGCCGTTGCCCAGACGGCCGTCCCCGTTGTTGCCCCAGGCCCAGAGGCTGCCGTCGTCCTTCACCGCGACCGAGTAATTCGAACCGGCCTCGACCGAGGCGTAGCCGGTGCCGATCTGTACCGGCGCGCTGCGATTGGTCGTGCTGCCGTCGCCCAACTGCCCGTTTGTGTTCCGCCCCCAGGCCCACAAACTGCCGTCGTTCTTGATCGCTAGCGAGTGGTAATCGCCCGCCGCGATGGCCTTGTAGCCGCTACCGATCTGGCGCTGGGTGTAGCGGATAGCCGTCGAGCCGTCGCCAAGCTGGCCCTGAATGTTCTGCCCCCAAGTCCACAGGCTGCCGTCGCTTTTCAGCGCCAGCGTGTGCTCCAGGCCGCCCGCAACGGCCACGTAGCCGCTGCCGATCTGCCGCGGCGCGGAAACCAGAGACGGGCAGCCGTATTTGCCGCAGACGCTCCCATCCACTTGGCCGGAGCTGTTGGCGCCCCAAGCCCACAAGCTGCCGTCGGCCTTGAAGGCAAAAAAGAAATAACCGCCCGACGGCCCCAGCGCGCTGTAGCCGGTTCCGATTTGCACCGGTGTCGTCGATGCGTTCGAGGTACCGTCCCCGGCGTACCAGCCCCAGCCCCAGAGAGTGCCGTCGCTTTTCAGCGCCGCGCTCATAAACACCCCTGCGGCGACATCCTTATAGCCGTCGCCGAGCTTGTTCGGCACGGACAGGTTGGCCGTCAAGCCGTTGCCTAATTGGCTTCTATTGTTGCTCCCCCAAACCCACAGGCTGCCATCGCTCTTCAGGCCCAGCACGTGCCCGTCGCCGACCACCACCTTGGCATAGCCGCTGGCGACTTGCTTGGGCGTTGGATTGCTGGTCAGCGTTTTGCCGTCGCCGATCTCGCCGAAGGTGTTGTCGCCCCACATCCAGAGGCCGCCATCGGGCTGAACCACGGCCACCGTCATGCCGCCGGCGGAAAGGGAAAGAGGGGCTGCGGCGGCTGCCGTGCCGGATAAAGCCAGCGCGAAGCAGGCATAGCGGAAAAGAGTGAGCATAGGAATGGACTTTATAGTTAGTTACACGCGTTCGTGTGCGGCATATTAGCACGATAAATCAAATATTATGAAGCAGTTATAAGGCAGCGGAAACATGCCCCCTTGATCTCGGTCGCCATCCCTTGCCAGCCGCCAGATGCGCCGCCGCCATGCGCGAGCCACCTTGACATGCCGCACCAAGAAAAATAGACTAACCAACAAACCTAGTCTAGATTTTTCCACTAAAAAATGGAGCCGGTCATGCAACAATGCAATTTATATGAAGCCAAGGCCCGCTTATCTCAGTTGGTGCAAGCGGCGCTGGATGGCGAGGAAGTCCTGATTGCTCGCGCCGGAAAACCCGCCGTGCGTCTCGTTCCGGTAAGCGAACAAATCCCCGCAACCACCGGCTGGGGCTCTTTGAACATTGAGTTTGAAGCGCTGGACGCGGCGTTCGCCCCCGACATCGAACAGGAAGTGGCTAAATTGTTCGAGGGCAAGCATTAATGCCGCGTCTTCTGCTGGATACCCATGTGGCTTTGTGGTGGTTCGCCGCCCACCCCCGGTTGTCCGCCGGAATCCGGGAAGAGATCGGCCGCAGCGAATGCTGGCTGAGCGCGTGCTCGATTTGGGAGGTGGCGATCAAGTTTCGCTTGGGAAAGCTGCCGGTGGCCCCCGATGTTTTGCTCGCCGCCGCCCGCGCCGCGAATTTCCGCCTGCTGCCGATGATCCCGGAACACGGCGTCGCCGTCGCGCGGCTGCCCGAACTTCATTCCGACCCCTTCGACCGCATTCTGATTGCCCAAGCCCGACAAGCAAATCTACTCTTGCTGACCGCCGACAAAATCGTCTCCGACTACGGGCAGAATGTCCGCCATCTGGATAGTCCGGCATAACCACCCATTCATACCCGGGGCGCCTGCCTCATGCCTCCCCCGGCCTCACCCCCGCCACCTTGCTCATCGCCAGATTCGCCGCCGCCGTGCGCGTTTCCACGCCGAGTTTTTCGAACACGTGTTCCAGGTGTTTGTTCACCGTGCGCGGGCTGGTGCTGAGGATGTCGCCGATGTCCTTGTTGGTCTTGCCCTTGGTCACCCAGTAAAGCACTTCGGCTTCGCGGGTGGTGAGGCGGAAGGCGGACATCAGGGCTTCCAGCGTGGAGGCGTGGCTTTCTTCCCGCAGCACCAGCAACCATTCGCCTTCGTGGCCCAAGCGGCTGGGGTCGTGCAGGGTAGCGAGCAGGCGGCGGGCGCCGTCGGCTACCAGCACGGGCGGCTCGCGGCCTTCGCCGGCGGCCTGCTGGGCATCCCCGATCCAGGCGAGCAGGCGCGGCGGGGCTTGATCGTTTTCGATGGCGAAGTAGTCGCGCAGCAGTTTGCGCGCCAGCGGCGTTTGCCACACCAGGCGGCCGTCGCCGACGCGCACTGCCAGGGTGGCTTGACCGAAGGCGTCGAGGGCGGTGCGCGCCTGCTTCATCTGGCGCGCGTTCTGCATGTGGGCGGCGATGCGGGCCAGCACTTCCTGCGGCTTGATCGGCTTGGTGACGTAATCGGCGCCGCCGGCGGCGAAGGCAGCCACCACGTGTTCGGTTTCGGTCAGCCCGGTCATGAAGATAATGGGAATGTGCTGGGTGGCAAAGTCGGCCTTCATCGCGCCGGCCACCGCGAAGCCGTCCATGCCGGGCATCACCGCGTCCAGTAGCATCACGTCGGGCCGGCTCAGCCGCGCGCGCTGCAGCGCGCTTTCGCCGTTGGTCGCGACCAATACCGTGTAGCCCGCTTCGTCCAGCGCGTCGTGCAGCAGGGAAAGGTTTCCCGGCACATCGTCCACGATCAGCACGATGTCCGTGTTCAGGCGGTCAATGGGTGTCATGGGTTTCCTCGTCCAGGCCTTTGCGCACCATTTCCCGCATCGCGTCGAACTGGAACTGGCGGCCCAGTTGGCGCATCGCTGCGGCGAATTCGCCGCAGCCGCCGAGGCGCTCGATTTCATCCAACTGGTTGTGGATGCCCCGCACGTAGCCGAGTTCGATCTGCGCGCCGAGGGCGCGCAAGCGTTCCGCGGCGGGATAATTCAGCCGCGCCGGGGCGGCGGCGGGCTGGGGAGCGGGCGCGGCCGTCGTCACCCACTCCAGCCCCAGGTGACGGCCGATCCAATCCAGCAGTTCGTTGACGCGCACCGGCTTGGTGATGAAGTTTTCGGTGGGCAGGCCGACGTCGTTTTCCGTCCCTTTCTCGAAGGCATTGGCGGAAATGACGGCAATTTCGGCGTCGCTCAGCCCGCCTTCACGGATCAAGCGTAGGGTTTCCCAGCCGTCGATGCCGGGCATCGCCAAGTCCATGAAAATCAGGTGCGGCTGGAAGCGGGCCAAGCGCTCCAGGCATTCCGGCCCGGAAGCCGCCTGGGACAACTGGAAGCCGAGCGGCTCCAGCACGCTGGCCAAAAAGTCCCGGTCGGTTTTTTCGTTGTCCACGATCAGGATGCGGCGGCGCACGCCGACGTAGCCGACGCGCTGGATCCGGCTTTCTTGCGCGGCTTTGGCCGAGGCGGCGAGTTGGGGCAGGAAGAGCCGGATGCGGAAACGGCAGCCCTGGCCCGGCTCGCTTTCCACGGTCATCTCGCCGCCCATCAGATCGGTCAGCATCTTGGCGATGGTCAAGCCCAGCCCGGTGCCGCCGGTGGCGCCCGACTGGGCGGCGCTGCCGCGCGAAAATGGCTCGAAGATATGCTCCAGTTCATCCGGCGCAATGCCGGGGCCGCTGTCCGCGACCTCGAAGATCGCCATCTCGCGCTGGTATTTGAGGTGGAAGTCCACGCCGCCCCGGGCGGTAAACTTGACCGCGTTGCCCAGGATGTTGATGAGTATCTGCCGCAGCCGCCGCTCGTCGGCGCGCACCAGGGCCGGCAATTCGCCGTCGGGCCGGTAGCGGAACTCGATGCCCTTGTTGCGCGCCTGGAGTTCGAACATGCCGACGATCTGCTGCATGAAGTCGGGAAAATCTACCGCCTTGACGTCCAGGCGCACCTTGCCGCCCTCGATGCGAGCGATGTCCAGCGTGCCTTCGATCAGCGAGAGCAGATGGTCGCCGCTGCGCCGGATCACGCTCACCGCCTGGCGCCGGTTGGGGGGAATCGCGTCGTCGCCGTCGAGAATTTGAGCGTAGCCGAGGATGCTGTTGAGCGGGGTACGCAGCTCGTGGCTGACCGCCGTGATGTAACGGCTCTTGGCCTGATTGGCCTGATCGGCGTCCTGCTTGGCCCGCTGCAGGAGCTCGTCGGTGCGGCGGTGGGAATCGATTTCCTGCATCAGTAACTGGGTTTGGCGCTTGGATTCCTCCTGCGCCACTTGCCGGCTTTTGTTGGCCAGCACCACCCACCAGGCGACGATGCCCGATACCAGCAGCAACGCCGCCGAGGTTCTCAGGAAGATCGCGCGCAGGTGGGCGAGCAAAACGCTGTCGCCGCCGTCCAGCGTCAGCCGCTCCTGGAAATACAAGAGGCCGATCAACACTCCCAGCCCGGAAACGAAACCGGCCATCAACAGCAGATAATGTCCCAGCCCCGCCTCCAGATAAGGCCGGGCGGCGGCCGGCAGGCAGCGCCGCAGCAGCGCGTCCCATTGTTCCGATAAACGCGCCTGGGGTTTGCACAAGTCGTGGCAGCGGGCATCCAGCGAACAGCACAAGGAACAGATATTCCCCTGGTAGGCTGGGCAGCGCGCCATGTCCTCGCCTTCGTAAGCCTTGTCGCAGATGCAGCAATCGTGCACCGCGGCGGCGGCTGGCTGGGCTTCGGGCTGGCGGGCGATATAATAGCGGCCTTTAGTCAGCCAGGCGATCAGCGGCGAACAGACCAGCGCCGCGCCCAAGGCGATGAAGATGGCATAGGGCTGCAGCGTCTCGCCGAACAGGCCGACGTAGGCCGACACCGACAGAACCGAGGCGATGCCCATCGCGCCCAGTCCCACCGGGTTGACGTCGTAGAGGTAGGCGCGGCGGAACTCGATGCCCGGCGGCGACAGGCCCAGCGGCTTGTTGATGACCAGGTCGGCCACCACGGCCATCATCCACGCCACCGCCACGTTGGAATAAAGCCCCAGCACCCGGCCCATGGCCTGGAACAAATCCAGTTCCATCAGCATCAGCGCAATCAGGGTATTGAACACCACCCACACCGCGCGGCCGGGATGGCTGTGGGTGAGCCGGGAAAAGAAATTCGACCAGGCGAGCGAACCGGCGTAGGCGTTGGTGACGTTGATCTTCAACTGGGAAACGACCACGAACACCACCGTCGCCGCCACCGCCCAACCCGCGTGCGGAAAAACGTAGCCGTAAGCGACCAAATACATCTGATTGGGGTCCACCGCCCTCGCCTCCGGTACCGCGTGGCGTATCGCCAGGTAAGCCAGCAAGGCGCCGCCGAGCATCTTGACCACCCCCGGCACGACCCAGCCCGGCCCGCCTATCAGCACGCCCGCCAGCCAGCGGCGGCTATTCTCGGCGGTGCGCTCGGGCATGAAACGCAGGTAGTCCACTTGCTCGCCCATCTGGGTGATGAGCGCCAAGGCCACCGCCACGGCATAGGAGAACAATTGCGGGTCGAAAACCGCGCCCGCGCCGCCGCGCCCGCCGTAGCGGGTCAAACCGTCCAAGGCCTGCGGAGCCCGCGCGAACAGGAAAACATAGGGTAGCAGCAGCAGCGCCAGCCAAACCGGCTGGGTCAGCGCTTGCAGGCGGCTGATGGCGGTAATGCCGTGGGTGACGAGGGGAACCACGACCAAGGCGCAAATCAAATAACCCCAAGCGGGCGGAATGCCGAAGCCGAGCTCCAGCGCATAGGCCATGATGGCCGCTTCCAGCGCGAAGAAAATGAAGGTGAAGGACGCGTAGATCAGCGAGGTGAGGGTGGAGCCCAGATAGCCGAAACCGGCGCCGCGGGTCAGCAAGTCCATGTCGAGGCCGTGGCGGGCCGCATATCGGCTGACCGGAATGCCCGCCAAGAAAACGATGGCGGCCGAAACCAGGATGGCCAGCAGCGCGTTGATAAAGCCGTAATTGACCAGCAGCGTCGCCCCCACCGCCTCCAGCACCAGGAACGAAGCCGCGCCGAAAGCCGTGTTGGCGACCTGCCACTCCGTCCACTTGCGGTAGCTGCGCGGCGTGAAGCGCAAGGCATAGTCTTCCAGGGTTTCGTTGGCGACCCAGGTGTTGTAGTCGCGGCGCACCTTGAACACGCGCTGCAGCGTGCGCTGGCTTCCGTTCGGATCGTCGGGGTCTTTCGTCATGGTTGCGGCAGGCTGGAAGTTCGGGCGGATAGGCGATGGTAATACACTCGGCAGGCGGAGTCCAAACGGCCCCGGATGCGCGGGCTTAAATCCCCCGCAACATCCACCACCACCCGCTCAAGGTCAGGAAGGAAAGCAGTATTCCCACGCCCACCATGGCCGCGACCAGCGGCGGGTCGAGCTCGTGTTCGGCGGCGACGATGGCGCCGGTTATCATCGGGGGCATGGCGGCTTCGAACAGGGTGACTTGGGCGATATAGCCCTTGGCGCCGAAAAGGCCGGCGAACAGCAAAGCAATCAGCAAAGGCGCGAGGAGGAGCTTGAAGCCGAGACCGAGAGCCAGATTGCGGCCATTGCCGCGGAGGTGGCCGAAGCGCAGTTGAAAGCCCACCGACACCAGCGCCAGCGGCGCCAGGGTGTCGCCCAAGCGCTGCAGCACGACGCTCAGCCAGGGAGGAAAATCGACGGGGATCAGCAGCAGCGCCGCCAGCAACGCGATGAACGGCGGGAACAGGACTATTTTCTTGAGGATGTCGCGCCAGGCCGGCGCACCGGAGGAATACAGGCCGGCGACGACGATCCCCAGCGTTGAAAGCACCAGGAAGGAACCCGCCTGGTCGGCGACGATGCCGATGGCCAGGCCTTCCTTGCCGTAGAAGGTTTCGATCATGGGCAGACCGATAAAGGACGTGTTGCCCAGGCCCCCGGTCAGCATCAGCGCGCCGGTGGTGGCACGGGATAGGCCGAGCGCCCGGCCCACGGCCCAGAAGAAAGCGAGCGACAAACCGAAGAGCACCCAGGCCATCGCGGCGGCGTAAGCCAGGGAGGCGTCCAGCCGCACCTCGTGGATGTAGAGCAGCGCCAGCGCCGGTAGGGAGATGTGGATGATGAAGCTGTTGAGGGCGGCCGGCGCGCTTTCCGGCATGCGCCGCGCGGCGCGCAGCGCCATGCCGATGAGCAGGCAGGCGACCAGCAGGATCAGGTTGTTCATGCCGCGCCCTTGACCGGCCGGGTGATCAGGCGCCCGTGTGGGCCGCGATGAATTGCTTGACCGCGTCCGCTTGCGCGGGCATGACTTCGAAGCGCTGCGGCAATTGCTCGATGTTTTCGTAACCGGCGGGGCGCTCGGGGCCGCGTCCCAAGGCTTCGCGTATGGTTTCCTCGAACTTGACGGGCAGCGCGGTTTCCAGGCACACCAGGGGAATGCCCGCCTCGCGGTGCTCCAGGCCCACTTTCACGCCGTCGGCGGTGTGGGTGTCGATCATCGTGCCGTATTTCTCGAACACCATGCGGATGGTCGCCAAGCGGTTCTGGTGGTTGCTGGAACCGGAGGTGAAACCGAAGTCCGCCACCTTCGCGAAATAGGGCGTTTGGGCGAGATCGAAGCTACCGCCCGCCTCGACTTGCTGCCATAGCGCCTTCACCTTGGCGGGATCGCGCCCGGCCAGATCGTAGATGAAGCGCTCGAAATTGGAGGCCTTGGAAATATCCATGGAAGGACTGGAGGTGTGCGCGGTTTCCGGGCGCGGGCGGTAGACGCCGCTGCGGAAGAACTCGTCCAGCACGTCGTTTTCGTTGGTGGCGACGATCAGCTTGCGGATCGGCAAGCCCATCTGGCGCGCGATATGGCCCGCACAGACGTTGCCGAAGTTGCCGGAGGGAACGGAGAAGGAAACTTCCTCGTCGTTGCTACGGGTGACGGCGAAATACGCCTTGAAGTAATACACCACTTGCGCGGTGACCCGCGCCCAGTTGATCGAGTTGACCGTGCCGATCTTGTATTTTTCCTTGTAGGCCAGATCGTTGGACACCGCCTTGACGATGTCCTGGCAGTCGTCGAAAACCCCCTTCACCGCCAGGTTGAAGATATTGGGGTCTTGCAGCGAATACATCTGCGCGGTCTGGAAAGGACTCATCTTGCCCTCGGGCGAGAGCATGAAGACGCGTATGCCTTTTTTGCCGCGCATCGCATATTCCGCCGCACTGCCGGTATCGCCCGAGGTGGCGCCGAGAATATTGAGCTCGGCGTTTTCCTTGGCCAGCACGTATTCGAACAAATTGCCCAACAACTGCATGGCGATGTCCTTGAAGGCCAGAGTCGGGCCGTAGGACAAACCGAGGATGTGCAGACCCGGCTCCAGCGTTTTCACCGGGGTAATGTCTTCGCTGTGGAAAACCTCGGCGGTATAAGTCTTGTCGATGATCGCCTTGAGGTCGGCGGCCGGAATATCGTCGGCGAAACGGCGGATCACTTCGAAAGCCAAGTCGCGGTAATTCAGACCGCGCCACGCGTCCAGCTCCGCCCGGCCGATCTGGGGATAGGTTTCGGCGATGGTCAGCCCGCCATCCGGCGCGAGGCCGCCGAGCAGGATTTCGGTGAAGGTCTTGGGCGGCATGCCGCCGCGGGTGCTGAGATAGTGCATAAAATGGCTTTTCTTTAAATAAATTCAGGCGTATATAAGCCTGCCGCGAGGCTCGGGTATGGATCGGCCCAATTCGCGGGCGGTTTCGATCCACTCGGTGATGATCGTTTGAACATTGGACAAGGCTAGAGCATAGGTTTCGCCGTCCGCCGCGCAACCTGGCAACTCCGGCACTTCAGCAATGAAGGCGGAATCCGTTTCGCTCCAGTAAATGATAATTTCGTAATGGTAGGCTTCACTCATCGTTCAACCTCGCGAGGCGATATTTAAGGATTACTTCGCGTACCTGCCTAACTTGGTAAGCTTTGGCTTTTCCCTGTTTTTCCTGCAAATTGAGGATTTCATCGACACCCTTACGGGTAAAAACATGATGGCGGCCCCTTACCCTCAAGTCAAACTCCAAGGAATGCAACAGGCTGCACAAATCAGCAAAAGCAATATTCTGATCGCTCGTACCGGCAAGAATGTGCAGCAA
>JAIOJO010000346.1 GCA_019911985.1 Sulfuricellaceae bacterium
GCCCGGCTCCATGGCGCATCGTTCGCCACGCGCGCCGATGCTCAATTTTTCAATCACGCGAGAAACCGCCAAGATCATGAAAAATTCATGGAAAGACAGCATTTATCTGCAACGCGAAGAACTCGCGCGCAAACTGCGCGAACCGCTGGCGCGCCTGGCCGAGCGCTGCACCCCGGCCTGGGGCGACCGCGAACGGCTGGATGAAATCCTCGTCGAAGGCTTTTTCGGCATCCCGCATTGCACCTTCCTCTACTGCTTGGATACCGACGCGATTCAAATCTGCGACAACGTCGGCCAGGACGGCCTTGCGCCCGAACATTTCGGGCGCGACCGCTCGCAGCGCCCGTACATGAAGGAAGTCATACCGAGCTGGGGATTCCTGCTCTCCGACGCCTACATCAGCCTGACAAAACGCCGCCCGTCGCTCACGGCCCTGCAGGTCGTGCGCGCGGAGTCCCGGACGCTAGGCTATCTCGGCGCCGACTTCGACTTGCGCGACCTGCCGGTGACGTCGGAGCTCTACGACGAGCCCGGCTACTGGCGGCAGGTGAAAGGCGACCCGGCGATACGCGGCACGGTCTTTCAGCAATGCCGCGTCGAAAGCCCGATGGACCGCAATATGGAGCAGGCCTTGTCCATACTGGAGGAACTGCTGACGCATCGCGGCGTGTTTCAATGCCAGATCCACTTTTCCAGCAGCCAGGCCACGATCTGGACGGTGGACGACCCGTTCCGCTATCGCATTCTGGATCACGAGGCCTTGAACGATCCGGACATCTGCCTGGTGTTCCCGTCCCGCCCCTACCCGATCAATGCGGCGATCCCGCAGACCGACATCAAGCGGATTCTGGACACCATGCAATCCCTGCGCCTCACCGACCCGAACATCTACCTGCGCACCGCCTCGATCAATATTTTCAACGGCACCGTCAGCCTGACCTTCTCTTGCGACGGGTCGCACTACATGCCCTACGTCGAATTCCTGCTGAAGGGCACGTCTTTTTGGTTCTGAAACACGTTTGGGGCGGCATTTCAACCCAGATAATGCTGGGATTTAGTACCCAGCTAGGCCGCTAGCCAGCCGATCCTTCTCGACAAAATACGTCATTGCCGTATAATCACTCCATGTTCACCGTGATTGAAACGCCGACCTTCCAGCGCCTGTGGCCACATTACTGGACAGAGGAAGAGCGCGGCGAATTTGCCGCGTTCATCGCGCAAAATCCGGATGCGGGCGACGTGGTTAAAAATTCGGGCGGGGTGCGTAAGGTACGCTGGAGCCGAAGCGGTTCAGGAAAATCCGCGGGCGTTCGGGTGATTTACTTCAACAAGCCGGCAAACGGCCAAGTCTGGCTACTGTTCCTGTATGCGAAGAGTACCCTGGATTCCATGGCCGGGCACAAACTGAAGGAGTTGAAAGATGCCATCGAAAAAACCTTTGTCTGACGCCGAGTTGGCAGCATGGGAATCGTCTCGCGACATGGCTGCCGAACTGGAACAGTCCGTCCGGGAAATGCTCGCCGGAAACGGAGCAGCGGTACCCGTTCTTCCGGTGGTTGCCGCACGCATGAAATCCCGGCTCTCGCAATCGCAATTCGCCGCGCTACTAGGCGTGTCGGTGCGCACCCTCCAGGAATGGGAACAAGGGCGGCGCCAACCTTCCGGCGCCGCGAAGACCTTGATCGCCATCGCCCAAAAACATCCTGAGGTTCTAGCGGAACTCGGCGTTTGATGGACAAGCCACTTGTCTTGCATCGCCCGCGTAGGGCGCAATAACCGAAGGGCATTGCGCCGAACGTCGAATGCCTCGATACTCGCTCCCTATTCGGGACAAGGCGGATTACCGCGCGCATACGGATTATGTCCATATCAATCCGGTGAAACACGGACTGGTCGAGCGGGTGGCCGACTGGCCTTATTCGACGTTTCACCGCCTAGTTGGCGGCGGCATCTATCCGCCGGATTGGGCGGGTGGATATGAGGGGGCCTTGGGCTACGGTGACTGACATTCGTCTGGCGCAATGCCTCGATGCTCGCTCCCTATTCGGGACGAGGCGGATTACCGCGCGCACATGGATTATGTCCATATCAATCCTGTGCCATTAGGGAAGCGACCCTTTTTATGCTGCCTTCTTGATTGGCTGATTTGCTCGTTTGCTGACGTAAAGTACCTCAACACCTATGACATTACCGTCACCATCATAGTCCATGATTACGCCCGGCTTGATTTCCTCGGTTTTTTCTACTTCACCGCTCGCCAATTCCAGATATAAAGCATCTGCGATGGGATCAAATTCGATTTTCATAGGTCGTTTACCCTTTCGTCGAAATAAACAGTGACGATGTTTATCGGTTCGGTTGTTTCATTATAGATAACCCGTAACACTTGGAAGCCTTTTTCCGGGATCGGTAGTAGCGCGTGTACCAGATTCGCATCCTCGATGTCGTTTTCCGTTCTTGCTGGATGTTCCAGCGCGGCCTCGATCCATTCCGGTTTGATCTTTCGCTGCTGGATTCGTTTCTCTGCATGGTCGGTTAATTTGAATTTCATGCGCTGAATTCTACTGTCATTATGGTTTGGTGACAAAGCTGTTTAAACGGTCAAGTTCAAAAAACAGCGTAAGTGGTCAGCACAGCCGTGTAGGGCGCAATAACCGCAGGGCATTGCGCCGGATGCCAATTGCCTCGATACTCGCCTCATGCCTGATTACCGTCGAGCCTGGCATCCAGGCGGGACTTACTTCTTCACCGTGAACTTGCTGCAACGGCAAGGGAACGACCTGTTGACGCGGCATGTCGATTTGTTGCGGCAATCCGTCCGCTCCGTGCGGAATCGTCACCCTTTCCGCATCCACGGCTGGGTGGTTTTACCCGACCACTTGCATTGCGTGATCGAATTGCCACCGGAGGATGCCGCTCGCGACCCGGTGGCGGCTGATCAAAATGGAATTTTCCAAGGCGATTCCCCGTGGCGAAAAATTGTCCGCCGTGCGCGTCCGCCGGGGAGAGCGGGGTATCTGGCAACGGCGGTATTGGGAGCACCTGATCCGGGACGAGGCGGATTACCGCGCGCACATGGATTATGTCCATATCAATCCGGTGAAACACGGGTTGGTCGAGCGG
>JAIOJO010000347.1 GCA_019911985.1 Sulfuricellaceae bacterium
CGAACTGAAAAACGGTGTGCTGGATTTGGCCGATGTGGAGGTGCGGGGATGATTCTTCAGGAGCTTACTCGTTACTATCAGCGCGTGGCCGAATCGGGCGATGGCGCTATTGCACCGGAAGGGTGGGTTCGCCGTCCTGTAGATTATTTCATTGTTCTTGCACCCGGTGGATGTTGCGTTTCAATTGAAGACAACGGATGGATGGAGGGTAAAAAGCGGATTGCTCGCAGGGAGCTTGTGCCTGCTATAGGCAAGCAGGCTCTCAAACACACCAATAGTGGTAAAGACCCGAATCTCCTTTGGGATAACGCGGCATTTGTTCTTGGCTTGGGCAATAAAGGTGCGCTGAAGGCCAGCAGCTTCGATGCCGAGTTAAGGAAATGGTTTGATGGTATCGAAGACCCGGCACTATCCGATCTCAGGACATTCATTCAGACAATGGGGGTAGATGGTGCCGCGCAAGCACTGATAGAACGGTTCGGGCTGATGGAAGAATTCGAGAAGCGAGATCCTGTTTTGGCTTTCCGATGGCTACCTGATGGCCCAATTCCAATTCATCATCGTGCATCCATCAGAGCAGAATATGAACGCAAGCGCGCTCTTGAAGAGGATGGGGTACAAGGCAATTGTCTGGTAACTGGAGCAATCGGGGTTCCCATCGCCATAAATGAAACTGTAATTAAGCCTGTGTGGGGAGCGCAGGTATCTGGTGCCAATATTGTCTCCTTTAACTATCGCTCCTTTGAGTCATACGGCAAGCGCGAGAAAGGCGGCGAGAATTCGCCTATCAGCAAGCAAGCTTCTTTTGCCTACACTACAGCGTTAAATCAACTGCTCTCGCAGAACAGCAAACAACGTTTGCGGGTCGGTGATACCTCCACCGTTTTTTGGTCGGAAAAGACAACCCGGTTGGAGAATGAGTTTGCAGACTTGTTCGATGAGCCATCAAAAGATGACGATGATCCTGCCCGCCACACTCGGGCGGTCGAGTCTTTGCTAAATTCACCTAATAGCGGCGTTTATTCCGAGGAAGAACGCAGTATCAAATTTTTTGTTCTCGGCCTAGCAGCTCCAGCGAAGGCCCGTCTGTCCGTACGCTTCTGGCATATGGGCACTGTGGGTGAAATGGCCGAGCGCATCCGAAGCCATTTCCTTGACATCGCTATTGCCCATGCCCCTTATGAGAAGCCACATCTATCGCTCTATCGGTTACTGAAATCCATTGCTATACAAGAAGATTCAAAAAACATTCCACCCAATCTGGCTGGCGAATTCATGCGCGCCATTCTTGCTGGGTTGCCCTATCCACAAACTCTGTTGCAAGCCGCCGTGCGTCGCATTCGTGCCGAGCGTGACGTGAACTATCCACGCGCCGCCCTCATCAAAGCCTGCCTGAACCGGCAGGCACGATATTCACCATCCCAAGAAAAGGAGATTGCTGTGTCACTCGATGATTCCAACACCAACCCCGGTTATCGCATCGGTCGTCTTTTTGCGGCACTGGAAAAAATACAGGAAGAGGCAGTCAATCCAAATGCCACCATTCGCGACCGTTTCTATGGCGCGGCTTCCAGTTCACCGGTTACGGTGTTCGCCAACCTGATGAAACTGAAGAACCACCACCTTGCCAAGCTGGAGGAGGGACGCAAACGCTACTTTGAAAAGCTTATCGGTCAGATCGCGGATGGTATTGATAGCAATGGTTTCCCTGCACATTTGAGCCTTGCCGATCAGGGGCGTTTTGCCATCGGCTACTACCACCAACGGCAAGTCTTTTTCACCAAATCAGAATCCACCATCAAGGGAGAATAAACATCATGGCACTGAATAATCGTTACGACTTCGTTCTGCTGTTTGACGTAAAAGACGGCAACCCCAACGGTGATCCCGATGCGGGAAATCTGCCTCGCATGGATGCGGAAACTGGGCGCGGCCTGGTGACTGACGTTTGTCTCAAGCGCAAGGTGCGCAACTTCGTTGGACTGGTGAAGGGTGAACAGCCGCCATTTGAAATTTACGTCAAGGAAAAGGCTGTGTTGAATGCCCAGCATCGCCGCGCCTACTTGGAATTGAAATTGGAGCCGGAATCAAAGAAATTGCCGAAGAATATTGAGGACGCCAAGAAGCTGACTGGCTGGATGTGCAAGAATTTTTACGACATTCGGACCTTCGGCGCTGTGATGTCAAATGAGGTAAATTGTGGTCAAGTTCGCGGGCCGGTACAAATGACCTTTGCGCGCTCCGTTGATCCTATTGTGGTGCTGGAGCATTCAATAACGGTGTGCGCAGCGCGCAAAGAGGATAAACCAATTGAGGATCAAATTGGGATTCAAGGGCGCAAGTTCACCGTGCCT
Organism: Sulfuricellaceae bacterium; assembly: GCA_019911985.1. Classification (GTDB taxonomy): domain Bacteria; phylum Pseudomonadota; class Gammaproteobacteria; order Burkholderiales; family UBA9220; genus JAIOJO01. Next base: position 2,355 of record JAIOJO010000347.1, read on the forward strand.
TACGGCCTGTATGCCGCCCACGGCTTTGTGTCTTCCTTCCTCGCCAAACAAACTGGCTTCGATGAAGGCGATCTGGAATTGCTCTGGCAGGCGCTGGCGCAGATGTTCGAGCATGATCGTTCCGCTGCACGTGGCGAGATATCCACGCGCGGGCTATACGTCTTCAAGCATGACAACGAATTGGGAAATGCTCCGGCACACAGTTTGTTTGCCCGTATCCAGCCCAAACTCAACGACGGCGTTGCCGTGCCACGCGATTTCGCGGACTATACTGTTTCCGTGAACGAGGAGGGGATGCCTTCCGGCGTAACCCTTGAAAGAAAAGCCTGATATTTTAAGGAGTCTTGCATGGCTGATTTATCCAATACAAAACGCAACCCATTGGCGGCGGATACCGACCCAACCGATGAAGAACTGGCCGAGGTGATGAGCGAGGCGCTGGATTTGGCGATGGCGCGCAAGCAGGAGTCGGATGCCTGGATGCGCCGCAAGCTGGCCGAGGCGGTGGCGGATGCTCGCGCCAGGGATGTGGTGGCAGCGCCATGATGTTGGCCGAACAGCCTCGGCTATTGCTGGTGGCGGGGCCTAACGGTGCGGGCAAGACGACTGTGACCGAGCGGGGGTTGGCACACGAGTGGTTTGCCGGGTGTGAGTATGTGAACCCCGATTTCATCGCGCGCGACGAGTTCGGCGATTGGAACTCCGAAGCCGCTGTGCGGCAAGCGGCTGATCTTGCCAGCCAACGGCGAGAGCGTTGCTTGGCGGAGCGTCGCAGCCTGGCTTTCGAGAGCGTTTTTTCTGCGCCGGATAAGGTGGATTTTATGCGGCGGGCGCAAGCTGCCGGTTTTTTTACGCGGGTTTTTTTCGTGGCGACCTGCGATCCATCCATCAATGCTGCGCGTGTTGCCCGCCGGGTGATGCAGGGTGGGCACGATGTGCCGATCCAGAAAATCATTGCGCGGCATTTCCGTTCGATTGCCAATTGCGCCTTGGTGGCACGGGAAGTGGACCGCCTTTATTTGTACGACAACTCCGTGGATGGCGAACAGGCAGCACTGGTATTGCGCGCCAACAAGGGGAAAGTGATCAAGCAGTATTGCCTGCCGCCGGAATGGGCAGCGCCCATTGTCGAATTATTGGATTGGGTGTGACCTTGAAAACAAAAAAACTGAAATTCCATCCTCGCCCAACCCAATACCCGGGTCGGCGGCTCTGATGGGCAATTGAGATCACACTGACGGATGCGCCCTGAATTTTGAAGACTAATGTATAGGGGAAACGCTTGAAATACAGACGAACCGTTCCATGCGGTCCAGCATTGCCAACGCCGGGTTGCTCGGCGGCCAGGCTGACAACGCGCCGCAATTCCTGGGTGAAAGCGCGGCTGGGCGACGATCCGCCGTTATCTCGATACCAATGGGTCGCTTCTTCTGCTTCGGCGAGCGCCTCTGGATTGAACGAGACGCGCATCGATCAGCGAGCGCTATCGATAATGGCGTCGAGTCGGGCGAAAACTTCTTCTGCCGGAATCCAGACCGTTTTGCCCGCTTCCATATCCGCCACGCGGCGGGCGATTTCTTCGTCCCAGGCTTTGGCGATGGCTTCGGGTGAGTCTTCTGCTTCGCCTTCCAGGCTGACAATCAAGCGGTGGATCAATTCGCCCCGTTCTTTGGGCGTAAGCCTTAATGCCTGGTCTTCAATTTCTTTCAATATGGCTGCCATATGCCCTCCGTGAATCCAACTATTTCCAGCCCATTGTAGCACTGCTGAATGAACGAAATAGCCGACCCCATCATGCTTTCCGCCCTCCAGCACTGGAGTTATTGCCCGCGCCAGTGCGCGCTGATTCATGTCGAGCAGGCATTCGACGAGAACGTCCATACCATGCGCGGTAACGCGGCGCACGAGCGGGTGGATGATCCGGGGTTTGAAACCTTCGAGGGTGTGCGAGCCGAGCGGGCTTTGCCGGTGTGGTCGGAGCGGCTGGGGCTGATCGGCAAGTGCGACGTGGTGGAATTTCATCCCGACGGGAGCCTCTATCCGGTCGAGTACAAGCATGGCCGCAAGCGCGAGAAAATCCACGACGACATCCAGCTTGCGGCGCAGGCAATGTGCCTGGAAGAGATGACCGGCAAGCCCATCCCGCATGGCGCGATCTATCACCACGGTTCGCGGCGCAGGCGGGAGGTGGCGGTAACGGCGGCATTGCGCGAAAAGGTGGAAGAGACCGTGAACGTCATCCGCGCCATGATGGAGTCCGGCAAGCTGCCGCTTCCGGTCAATGATGCGCGCTGCAAGGAATGTTCGCTGAAGGAAATCTGCCAGCCCGATGTGCTGACGGAACAGCGCAGGTTGAAGCTTTTACGGGAGGAATTGTTCAGTGAGGCGGGATAAGATAATCAGCCATGCCGCAGATGCCCAGAAAGGCGCGCTCGACGTTGGTCATTTCCTCTTCGCTCAAGGTAGCCAGTGGGCCTTCCCCGAAGCGTGCGCGATCCAGCGCACGAGCCTGCTCTGGCATGACGTAACACGTCTTGAGCAAGCGTCCGCGTGGCGTAATCGTAACCCGCAACCCGGCCAATTTTTTGAAAAGTTTGCTGGTCAGTGGAATGCACAACACTGGGCTCATACCGGTGGCAAGCAACGCATCGTCAAGCATAATCAATACCGGGCGCACTTTTCCGGCTTCCGCGCCAGTATTTGGATTGGGCCGCGCCAGCCAGATTTCTCCGCGCCGCATTATTTCCACCACTGTTCAGGTTCGGGGTCACCGGGCTTGCGTCCTTCCGCAAGGTCAAGCGCTTCGCTATCAGCAGCCGCAAAATCTTCGGCTATGGCAATGCTTTCTGCGCGCGCTTCTGGGTTTGTAGCCAGAAACCGGGCTGCTTCAACCATCTCTGCCATAAATTTTTCGCGTTCCATTTCGCGCAGGAATTTTTCCAGCGCTGTTCGCGCCAGCTCGGAACGGCTGGTATCTTCCAGTTTGGCAAACTCACTCAGGCGAGCATCCAGCTTTTCAGGCAATCGCAAAGTCAGTGTTCCCATATCAGCCACTCCTAAAATCATTTTGAAGTGTTGATTGTAATACAATTATGCACACAATTCAAAATACGCTTTATGTGATGACGCCGAACTCCTACCTCCATCTGGAGAACGATACGCTACGCGTGGATGTGGAGCATGTGAAGAAATTGCAGGTGCCGCTGCACCATCTGGGCAGCGTGGTTTGCCTGGGAAACATCATGATTTCTCCGGCGCTGATGCACCGCTGCGCCGACGAAGGCATCAGCTTGGTGTTGCTGAGTGGTCATGGACGCTTCAAGGCACGGCTGGAAGGGCCGGTGAGCGGAAACATCCTGCTGCGGCAGGCACAGCATCAGCAGGCAGGCGACCTCGCCTTTGCCCTGGAAACCGCACGGGCCATCATCGCGGGCAAGATCAAGAACAGCCGTTATGTTTTGCAGCGCGGCGCGCGGGACGCCAACGACGACGAGGATGCCCAAACCCTGCGCGCCGCCGCCGAACACCTCGCCGCCTCTTTGCGTGCGGCTGCCGGGGCCGCCGATCTCGACGCCCTGCGCGGCGTGGAGGGCGACGCAGCCAAGACTTATTTCGAGGCCATGCCAGCGCTGGTGCGCCGGGACGTGCGCCCCGCCTTCGGCATGAATGGGCGCTCCCGCCGCCCACCGCGCGACCGCTTCAACGCGCTCATCTCGTTCCTCTATTCCATGCTCATGAACGACTGCCGCTCGGCGCTGGAGGCGGTCGGACTCGATCCGCAACTTGGATTCCTTCATGCGGTGCGTCCGGGCCGGGCGGCACTTGCCCTCGATCTCATGGAGGAATTCCGCGCCATTGCCGCCGACCGGCTAGCGCTCACTTTGGTGAACCGTGGGCAGATCGGCGAAAATGATTTCCACGAACGGGAAGGCGGTGCCATCCAGATGGAGGACGATGCCCGCAGAACCGTCATCGTCGCCTATCAGGAGCGCAAGCAGGAGGAAATCACCCATCCCCTGCTGGATACCAAAATGCCCCTCGGCCTCGTGCCGATGCTCCAGGCGCGCCTGCTTGCCCGCACGGTGCGAGGCGAGATGGAAGGCTACCTTCCGTTTTTGGCTAAATAACAATGCTCGTCATTGTCACCTACGATGTCTCCACCGAAACCCGCGAAGGCCGCCGGCGCTTGCGTCGTGTCGCCAAGGCGTGCGAAGGGGTCGGCCAGCGGGTGCAGAAATCTGTCTTCGAATTCCAGGTCGATTTGGCCCGTTTCGAGGAACTGGAAAGAAAGCTGCTCGCCGAAATCGACGAAAAAGAAGATAATTTGCGCATCTACCGCATCACCGAACCCTCGCGGCTGCACGTCAAAGAGTACGGCTGCTTCCGTGCGGTGGATTTCGAGGGGCCGTTGCTGGCATGAAGCGCGAACCCCAAGCAACGGCGCAAACCCGGTAGTTTCGCGGATAGACCAACACGCTGAAACTTATGAATTATTACCTCGATCACTTTTCTGAAACCCAATCTTGGCGACGCGGCGCGCCAAGGTTCGCGCCCAATCTAAAAATAAACCTTTCGCAACGGAGGGTTACAGCCGCAGCGTAGCGCCCGTCCTTCGGGGCGGGCGAGGATTGAAACTTCGGCCCAACTCTCGTTGCGCAGGCGCGACGACGGTAGCGCCCGTCCTTCGGGGCGGGCGAGGATTGAAACTGTGCGAAGCTCACGAACACGGCGCGCCCATTCGGAGTAGCGCCCGTCCTTCGGGGCGGGCGAGGATTGAAACTTGGTGTAGTGGTTGAAATTAGGGTTGGCGAACGGGGTAGCGCCCGTCCTTCGGGGCGGGCGAGGATTGAAACAAGCCCGGCACGCATACGGCTATGTCCGGCACGGCGGTAGCGCCCGTCCTTCGGGGCGGGCGAGGATTGAAACTTTGACGAAATTACTTTCCAGCATCGACCCCGTATGTAGCGCCCGTCCTTCGGGGCGGGCGAGGATTGAAACGATTGCGCCGAATGCGGCGCATCCGTCCAGATCGGTAGCGCCCGTCCTTCGGGGCGGGCGAGGATTGAAACATGCTCATGTCGCGGCGCTGGGTAATGGGCGCGATGTAGCGCCCGTCCTTCGGGGCGGGCGAGGATTGAAACAAAATAGGCTTGACGTGCGCCAAAACCTCTACCAGGTAGCGCCCGTCCTTCGGGGCGGGCGAGGATTGAAACCACCAGCGCGGTTCCTTGTGCGACCGGCTGATCCAAGTCGTAGCGCCCGTCCTTCGGGGCGGGCGAGGATTGAAACTGATCGCAGACGTGCTTTTCACCCTTGGCATTGTGGTAGCGCCCGTCCTTCGGGGCGGGCGAGGATTGAAACCATGTCAGTCTGGTGCGCTAATCAGCATGGCACGCGTAGCGCCCGTCCTTCGGGGCGGGCGAGGATTGAAACCTCGCAGATCGTTATGGACACAGCTTCTACCGAGGTAGCGCCCGTCCTTCGGGGCGGGCGAGGATTGAAACGGCTGCTGCCTCCTCGTCAGTGGCACTGCCGGAGGTAGCGCCCGTCCTTCGGGGCGGGCGAGGATTGAAACTATCTGTTCGCCAGGATCGAGGATCGCTCGTTCGTCGTAGCGCCCGTCCTTCGGGGCGGGCGAGGATTGAAACTTGCCGAGATCGAGGAACGGACGGGTGCAGGTGCGTAGCGCCCGTCCTTCGGGGCGGGCGAGGATTGAAACCTTCTTTCCAGAAGCGTAAAGCTGATAAAAGCTGAGTAGCGCCCGTCCTTCGGGGCGGGCGAGGATTGAAACGTGGTAACGGTATGGACGCGCGACGGAGAGAAGTTGTAGCGCCCGTCCTTCGGGGCGGGCGAGGATTGAAACCGTGGTTAAATCCTGCGCGGCGACCAAGCTGCGGAAGTAGCGCCCGTCCTTCGGGGCGGGCGAGGATTGAAACCGCCCATGGCCATCCCGGACGGCCAGAATTCCTTGGTAGCGCCCGTCCTTCGGGGCGGGCGAGGATTGAAACTTCAACGGAATCGCTTACCAGATACGCGCCTTCCGTAGCGCCCGTCCTTCGGGGCGGGCGAGGATTGAAACAACGATCTCGGGCCGGGGTATGGCTGGAAGGGTAAGTAGCGCCCGTCCTTCGGGGCGGGCGAGGATTGAAACATGGTGCGCGTGCATGACGAGGATGCCCGCAGCAAGTAGCGCCCGTCCTTCGGGGCGGGCGAGGATTGAAACGTCCTTGCGCACCTGGTAGGTG
>JAIOJO010000348.1 GCA_019911985.1 Sulfuricellaceae bacterium
GCCCCATGGCGGCACTCCGTACTATCTCGTCGACGAGCACGGCGACGGCAAGTTCATCCGCAAGAGCGGCCTGGACTCCGGCCTGGTGATACCCAAGTGGGTTATTTTCCGCTTCTAAATCCTTTCTCCGGCCGGCTCTTCGGCCGGTCAATTCTTGCTTAAATTATATAAGCGGTTGCTATGTCGGTTTTTACTACGGTTACGCCCGAAGAACTACGCGTTTGGCTGAGGCGCTTCGCCCTCGGCGATTTGCTCGATTTGCAGGGCATCGCTTCGGGCATCGAAAACACCAATTATTTCGTTAGCACCAGCCACGGCCGCTTCGTGCTGACGCTGTTCGAAAAGTTGCAGGCAGACGAGCTGCCCTATTTCCTGAATTTAATGGCGCACCTTTCCCACCACGGCATTCCCTGCCCGAAACCCATCGCCGATTTGGATAACGCTTATTTGGGCGAACTCAACGGCAAGCCGGCGAGCATCGTCAGTTGCCTCGCCGGAAAGTCCCTGGACGTGCCGACGGCAAACCATTGCGGCCAGTTGGGCGACATGCTGGCGAACATGCACTTGGCTGGGAAATCCTACCCTGACATGATGGAGAACCCTCGCGGCCCACGCTGGTGGAAAGATACCGCCGCTAAAGTCAGGCCTTGCCTGGCGCCGCAAGAAGCGGCGATGCTCGACGAGGAGTTGAGTTTTCAAGCGTCTTACCGTCATCAAAACCTGCCGCGCGGGGTGATCCATGCCGATTTGTTCCGCGACAACGTGCTGTTCGACGGCGGCGCTCTGGGGGGCATAATCGATTTCTATTATGCGTGCAACGACGTTTGGCTCTACGATTTGGCGATTACCGTCAACGATTGGTGCATAGATGCCGGCGGCGAGCTCGACACGGAGCGCCTACAGGCTATGCTGCAAGCTTATCACCGGGTACGCCCGCTGAGCGCCGCAGAACGCGAGGCCTGGCCGGCCATGCTGCGCGCCGGTGCATTGCGCTTCTGGCTGTCGCGTTTGTTCGATTTCCATTTCCCGCGCCCGGGCGAGTTGACGCATGCCAAAGACCCGGATCATTTCAAACGCATTTTGCAGGCGCGTATTGCCTTGCCTGGCGAATCGCCACAATTATGGGTGTAGACCGCGTGCTTATAGAACCGAACCATGTCGCCGCCAGCCATGGCTGGCAGTGGATCGTCCAGGGATTTGCCTTGTTCCGCAAAAATCCGCTGATCTGGATGGTATTGTTCACCGCGTATTTTCTTCTCGCCTTGTCTGCGGCGGCCATTCCGCTGCTCGGGCCGCTCGCGGTGACCTTGTTTGCGCCGGTATTTACCGCGAGTTTCATGCTGGCTTGCGCGGCGGTGGAAAACGGCGAGGATCTGGATATATC
>JAIOJO010000349.1 GCA_019911985.1 Sulfuricellaceae bacterium
TGGTGATGCTGCAAAAAACCCTGCTCAACATCGAAGGCTTGGGGCGCGAACTCGACCCCGACCTGGATTTATGGAAAACCGCCAAGCCCTTCCTCGAACGCTGGATGAGCGAGCAACTGGGCTGGCGCGGCCTGCTGCGCAACTTGAAGGCCGAGGTGCCGCAGTGGGGCGCTTTGCTCCCCCAGTTGCCGCGCTTGGCCCATCAGGCTTTGACGGCGCATCAGCAGCAAAGCGGCCAGCCCTGGAAGGACTTGGGAGACGGCTTGCGGCGGCAGAACCGCTTACTGCTCGCGATCGCGTTGCTGCTTGCCGGATTGCTGGCTTACCAGATCGGATTTCCGGGGCGCTGAAGTCCGTGGCCAGGCGGCTAAATTTGCTGCGAATCCGGGCGGCCTGGGCCTATAATTTCACCATTTCAAAATTTGCTCGCTAATCGGTCATGTTGCTCTGGTTCGTCATCGCTTATTGGGTCGTTTCGGTCGGGATCGGACTCATTGCCTCCACCCGCGTGCACAACACGCGCGATTTCGCCGTCGCCGGGCGTCACTTGCCGTTTTACATGGTTACGGCGACTGTCTTCGCCACCTGGTTCGGTTCCGAGACGGTGCTCGGCATTCCCGCTACCTTCCTCAAAGAAGGCTTGAATGGCGTGGTAGCCGACCCCTTCGGCTCGTCCATGTGTCTCATCTTGGTCGGCGTTTTCTTCGCCGCACCGCTTTACCGCATGAATTTGCTGACCATAGGCGATTACTACAAAAAGCGCTTCGGCCGCGTCGTCGAGGTGCTGACCACCCTCGCTATCGTAATTTCCTACCTGGGCTGGGTGGGCGCGCAGATTACCGCTCTGGGCCTGGTGTTCAACGTGGTATCCGGCGGGGAGATCAGCAAGCTTGCGGGCATGTGGATAGGCTCAGGCACGATTCTCATTTATACGTTCTTCGGCGGCATGTGGGCGGTGGCCGTTACCGATTTTATCCAGATGATTATCATCGTCCTCGGCATGCTGTATATCGGCGGCGAGGTGAGCGGCATGGTGGGCGGAGTCGGCGTGGTGGTGAACCATGCCGCCGAAGCGGGAAAATTCGCTTTCTGGCCGGCGCTCGACGCAAAGGAGGTGCTGGGTTTCATCGCCGCTTGGGTCACCATGATGTTCGGCTCTATCCCCCAGCAGGATGTCTTCCAGCGGGTGCAGTCGTCGAAGACGGAAAAAATCGCCATCTGGGGCACGGTGCTCGGCGGAGGCCTGTATTTCGTTTTCGCCTTCGTTCCGATGTTCCTCGCGTATTCGGCCACTCTGCTCGACCCTAAGATGGTCGCCGGCTTGATCGACACCGATCCGCAGTTGATCTTGCCGCGGCTGGTGCTCGACAAGGCGCCGCTGATTGCCCAGGTGATGTTTTTCGGCGCCTTGCTCTCGGCGATCAAGAGCTGCGCTTCCGCCACGCTATTGGCGCCCTCGGTCACCTTCACCGAAAACATCCTCAAGCCGATGCTGGGCAAAATGTCCGACCGCAAGCTGTTGCGCTCCATGCGCACGGTCACGCTGGTGTTCACCGTATTGGTTACCTTGTACGCGGTAAACTCCAAGTCGAGCATCTTCAAAATGGTCGAGAACGCTTACCAAGTTACGCTGGTGATGGCCTTCATACCCTTGCTCGCGGGCGTTTACTGGAAACGGGCGACCCAGCAAGGGGCTTTGGCGGCCATCTTCTTCGGCTTGGCGGTGTGGCTGTCGATCTTGATCGCCGGCCCGGACGATCCCTTCATGCCGGCCCAATTGGCCGGCTTGATCGCCAGTGCCGCCGGCATGGTGCTGGGCTCTTTGCTGCCGCCCCTCTTCGGCAACGTGGTCTACCACGAGCCGGATGAGCATGCTTTCCTCCACGAGCATGCCGCCTACCCCCATACCCCGGCGCATCCGCTCCATCCGGCAGAACACCCTGGGCATTCCTGATTCGCGGCCTTTGAAAGCCGTATCGCTGTGACAGACCAGCCCTCCCGCCTCGTGCTCAGCGCCCAGGGCGGGGTTCACCCGAAGCTGGCGGAGTGCGTGGCGCGCCATCTCGCCCATCCCTATCTGAAACCCTATGCCGCCCACACCCTTAGGGCGTTCGCGGAAATCAGCCCGCTGGTGGAGCAGCCGGATCGGCCGCTGGTGTTCGATTCCTGCTGCGGCGTGGGCGAAAGCACCGCCTGGCTGGCCAAGGCGCACCCGGAGGCGCTGGTGATCGGCATCGACAAATCCATCCACCGCCTGGATAAACACGAGCGCGGCTACCGACCCGGGAATGCGGACAACTACCGGCTGGTGCGCGCCGACCTGGAGGATTTTTGGCGCCTGGCGGTGGCGGCGGGCTGGACCTTGAGCCATCACTATCTGCTCTACCCCAATCCCTGGCCTAAGCCCGGCCACCTGCAGCGGCGCTGGCATGCCTCGCCGGTATTTCCCGCCGTCTTGCGATTGGGCGGGCGTCTGGAAGTGCGCAGCAACTGGCGGCTGTATATCGAGGAATTCGCCGCCGCCTTGAGTGTCGCGGGTATCCCTTCGGCTGTCGAGCCGTGGACGGCGGAAACGCCCGTCAGTCCGTTTGAGCGCAAGTACCGGGACAGCGGTCAAGCGCTATGGCGCTGCGTTGCCGACTTGGAAAAGCGGTAGAATAGCGCTTTCGCCTTATCGAGGAACTGCCATGCTGAACCGTCTGTTATTCGCCGTTATCGGCCTGTTTTTGAGCGTTGCCGCCTACGCCGCCAATCCCCTAGTGGAAATGAAAACCAGCCTGGGCACCATTACCATGGAGTTGTATCCGGAGAAAGCGCCGCAAACCGTGGATAATTTTCTGAAATACGTCAACAGCGGCTTTTACAAGGGAACGGTGTTCCACCGCGTGATCGACAACTTTATGATCCAGGGCGGAGGCTACGACTTGAGCCTGAAACAGAAAGAGACCCGCGCTCCGATCAAGAACGAAGCCGCCAACGGTTTGAAGAACGACATCTACACCGTTGCGATGGCGCGCACCGGCGATCCCCACTCCGCCTCGGCGCAGTTTTTTATCAATGTGAAGGACAACGATTTCCTTAACTACACGGCCCCGACAGTGCAGGGCTACGGTTACTGCGTGTTCGGCAAAGTGGTGAAGGGGATGGACGTGGTGCAGCAAATCGCCAAGCTCAAGACCGGCCCGGTCGGCCCGATGCCTTCGGATGTCCCGTTGACGCCGGTACTGATCGCCGACATGCACGTCGTGACGGCGGATGCGGCCAAGCCTAAGAAATAAACCCGAGGGGGTTTTCGGCTAAGCAAACGCCAGAAAAAAGCGCTCGATAAAACGATCCAGCAAGGCCGCCGGCAGGCCGCTGATGCCCGCCGCGCCCTGGCGTCCGCCGCCATTTTCGAACTGGCGGCACAGTTCATCCGCCCCGGTTTGCCTGCTCAAGGGTGAGCGCACGCTGACGGTGTAGGAGCCGTCCTTGCGCCAGCTTAGCACCGCATGGGCGCGGCGAGGATGGGCCGTCGCCAGATCGTTGGCGAATACCCCGCTGGCGCGGCGGCTCCAAGGCGTATCCGGCAGCACATAGATCGCGCCTGTTTCCTTTTCCACCAAGGGCTTTGCCGCCCCGGCCTGCTGCATATCTTCCCGGTAACCGAGGCGCAACTGCGCGAAGGCCGGTTCCTCGGCGACGAAAGCGAAGGGGTCGGTGTAAGGGCGCATTCGCCGGTACAGCTCGGCAGGGTGATAAAACAAGTCGTCCAGGCTTTCGCCGTAGCCGTTGTAATTCAGGCATACGCCTAGCTCGCGCAGGCGATCAAGCTGTGCTTCATCCAAGGACAGCGTTTGCGCCGCGAGCCGGGCGGATCGGTGCAGGTTGTCGCCGAAGGCCGCCGCCACAGCCCAGGGCCGGAAACGTCCGTCCAGAAAGCGATCCACCAGCAGGCTGGTACAGACATCGGGGGCGGTGTCGATACGGGCTTGCAGCAAGGGATGCTTGGGTATGTCGCCGGCAAAGTGGTGGTCGAAATAGCGCACGCTCACGCCCCGCTCCAGCAAGCGATCTAGGGCCTCCCGGTTTTGGGCTAGGGAAATGTCCAGCACTGTCACCCTATCTCCCGCCGCCGCCTCCACTCGGTGCAAGAGGCCGATATCCCGCTTGATTCCGGTTATCAGTACGCCGTCTAGAGGCTCCGCCAGCCGCAGTTGGTGCAGTGCGCAGATGCCGTCGGCGTCGCCGTTGAAAACGTCGAAACAGGCCATTGACGAGTCCTTGATTTAGCCGGGCAACTCGATTTCGCCGCGGAACACCGTGACCGCCGGGCCGGTCATCCATACCGGCTGGCCTTCGCCGCCCCAACGCACGACGAGATCGCCGCCGCGAGTGCTCACTTGCACCGGGCTATCCAGCAGGCCGCGAACGATGCCCGCTACCGCCGCCGCGCAGGCGCCGCTGCCGCAAGCCAGCGTTTCCCCGGAACCGCGCTCGAACACGCGTAATTTGATGGCATGGCGGCTGGTCACTTGCATGAAGCCGGCATTTACGCGCTGGGGAAAGCGGGCATGGCGTTCGATAAGCGGCCCTTGCGCAGCCACCGGCGCATGGTCCAAATCGGCCACCACTTGCACCGCGTGGGGATTGCCCATCGAAAGGGCGCTGATTTCCACCGCCGATCCGGCTAAATCCAGCCGGTAGGTAAGCGCCTGCTCTCCAGCTATAAACGGAACATCGGCGGGTTCGAAGCGCGGCGCGCCCATATTGACGGTGACTTGCCCGTCAGCTTCCATACGCGGCACGATGATACCCTTTTGGGTTTCCACCCGGATTTCGGTTTTGTCCGTCAACCCCTGTTCGCGGACGAAGCGGACGAAGCAGCGTGCCCCGTTACCGCATTGCTCGACCTCGCCGCCGTCGGCGTTGAAGATGCGGTAGCGGAAGTCGGCATCCGCCACGCTGGGTTTTTCCACCAGCAGCAACTGGTCGCAACCGACGCCGAAGTGGCGGTCGGCGAGAAAGCGGATTTGCCCGGCCGACAGCGCCACCGGGGCGGAATAGCCGTCGAGCACGACGAAGTCGTTGCCGAGGCCGTGCATTTTGGTGAATTTCAGATGCATATAATATCCTTGAGGCTAAGCGTAAAGGATGCAAGCTTGTGCTAAGGAGCCTCTGATTAAGTCGCACGGGGATCGCGTTGCGTCAAAAGCCGGAGGCTGCAAGGCGCGCGACGCCGGTCGTAGCGAGCCTACGATGCCAAGGAGCGCAACGCCGCAGACGCCGGCTTTTGACACAACCCTTAC